>NZ_CAJFGT010000098.1:0-7956 GCF_904377885.1 Flavonifractor sp. An112
TCGGATTGCTCCAAGACCCTTAAAAATACTATGCGATGCCGCCCGCCTGTGCGTCAGGATTGGTGCGACAAGCGGGACGTTTTTCAACTAATTGTCACACCGGTAGCCGAAGTTGTGGATGAGATTCAGGTTGTCCCGCCAACCCTCCTTGACCTTTACCCAGGTCTGAAGGAACACCTTGGTGCCCATAAAGGCCTCGATGTCGGTGCGGGCCAGGGTGGAGATCTTCTTAAGCATGGCGCCCCCCTTGCCGATGATGATGCCCTTATGGCTGGCCTTCTCGCAGTAAATGGTGGCGTCCAGGTCGATGATCTCGTTGTCCCGCTCGGAAAAGCGGGTGATCTCCACGGCGGTGCCGTGGGGGATCTCCTTGTCCAGGCAGAGCAGCAGCTTCTCCCGGATGATCTCGGCGCACACCTGCCGCTCCGGCTGGTCGGTGACCATGTCGTCGGGGAAGAGCTGGGGGCCCTCGGGCAGGAACTCGGCCAGCAGGTCCAGCAGTTCGTTTACGCCCTCATTCTGCTTGGCGGAAATGGGCAGGATGGCATTGAAGTCGTGGGCCTGGCCGTAGGTCTGCATGACGGCCAGCAGGGCCTCCTTCTCCACCGTGTCCATCTTGTTGATGACCAGGATGGAGGGTACGCCCAGCTGCTTGATGCGGGCGATGAGCTCGGCCTCGGGGCCACCGATGTGGGGAATGGGCTCCACCAGCAGCAGGATGGCATCCACGTCGGCCACGCTCTCCTTGACCACCTTTACCATGTAGTCGCCCAGCCGGGTGCGGGCCTTGTGAAGGCCGGGGGTATCCAGGAAAACGTACTGGCACTCCCCCCGGTTGACCACGGCGCTGATGCGGTTGCGGGTGGTCTGGGGCTTGTTGGAGACGATAGCGATCTTTTCGCCCACCAGGGCGTTGGTCAGGGTGGACTTGCCCACGTTGGGCCGTCCCACAATGCTGATCATTCCAGATTTTTTAATTTCCATAGGTGATCCTCAACTTTCTTGAGCAATTTTATTCATATACGGTCTTTTTTCACAGACCGCATATTTTACTATTTGTCCTGCTTCTCCAGCAGGGCGCGAATGGCGGAGAGTTCTTCTTTCAGCTCGGAGTGCTCTTTCGCAAGCTTTTCCCGCTCGGCCGCAGCCGTACCCACAACGATGCCCGGCAGGGCCATGAGGAGGAACATCATCACCAGTTCAATCAGGCCGTTCCCCCCGCCCAGGCCGCTCAGCACCATGAGGATGAGATAACAGAGGCCGATGGAGATAAATCCTCCGCCGATGATATATGCCAACCGCATTGTCACCCCTCCTGGTCTCTGGTAATCCCCAGTTGCTCCAGAATGGCCTCCTCACGCGCCCGCATCTGGGCCTTCATGGGGCCCTCATCCATATGGTCGTACCCCAGCAGGTGGAGCACCGAGTGGACGGCCAGATAGGCCATCTCCCGGCGGGTGCCATGGCCGTACTCCTCCCCCTGGGCCTTTGCTCGCTCCAGGGAGATCACCATATCCCCCAGAGGCACCAGATTGCTGCCGGGGTCGGCGTCCTCCTGGGTGGGGTTCTCACCGGGCTGGAACTCGAACATGGGGAAGCTAAGCACGTCGGTGGGCCTGTCCACCTCCCGCTGCTCCAGATTAATCTGGTGAATGCCCTCGTCGTCAGTGAACAGCACGTCCACCTCGCAGGGCACATCCACCCCCTGGGCGTCCAGAGCGGCGGGGATCACCTGCCGCAGCAGGTCGGCATACTCCTCCGCCCCGTCTACCTCGGTCTCAATGATGATCTCGTGGTTCATGCCTTCCGGCCCTCCTTTTTGGCCCGGCGGTTCTCGTCGGCCTCGTAGGCCTTGATGATCCGCTGGACAATGACGTGGCGCACCACGTCGGACTCGTTCAGGCGGCAGATGGCGATATCCTCCACCCCGTCCAGCACCCGCATGGCCTCCTTCAGGCCGGACACGGTGTCACGGGGCAGGTCGATCTGGGTGATGTCGCCGGTGATGACGATTTTGGAACCAAAGCCCAGGCGGGTCAAAAACATCTTCATCTGCTCCCGGCTGGTGTTCTGGGCCTCGTCCAGGATGATGAAGGAGTCGTCCAGGGTGCGGCCTCTCATATAGGCCAGGGGGGCCACCTCGATGTTGCCCCGCTCCAGGTACTTCTGGTAGGTCTCGGGCCCCAGCATCTCAAAGAGGGCGTCGTACAGGGGCCGCAGGTAGGGGTCTACCTTGCTCTGCAAATCGCCGGGCAGGAAGCCCAGCCGCTCGCCCGCCTCCACGGCGGGCCGGGTCAGGATGATGCGGTTGACCTGCTTGTCCCGGAAGGCGGCCACGGCGGCGGCCACCGCCAGATAGGTCTTGCCGGTGCCCGCCGGGCCGATGCCCAAGGTAATGGTATTTTTCTTGATGGCATCCACATACCGCTTCTGGCCCAGGGTTTTGGCCTTGATGGGCTTTCCCTTGGCGGTGACGCACAGGACGTCCCGGGCGATGTCGTTGATGTGGGACTCATTGCCCGCCTTTACCAGATTGATGATGTAGCGCACGTTCTGTTCGGTGATGGTCTCCTTCCGCCCGGCCAGGCCCAGCAGGCCCTCAATGGCCTTGACGGCGTGCATCACGTTTTCCGCCTCGCCGGACACCTTCAGCTGGTTGTCCCGGCTCACCACCGTCACATTCAGTTCATGCTCCACCAGTTTGATATTCTCGTCAAAGGATCCAAAGACGTCTACCACGTCCTCCATCCGCTCGATATTGATGGTCTGTTCTATCATGGATCGGCCTCGTTTTCTTGTGTGATGGGATCAGGCACGAACCGCCCGATCTCTTCCCGGCACTCTGCCTGAAGGGTCACGGTCAGCATCCCGTTCTCCGTCTCCACGGCAAACTCCGTGCTGACGATCTCTCCCTCCCCCACCGCCTCTTCCAGCGCCTCCAGCAGGCGCTCTTTCAGCATGGCCTCCGCCGCGTCCGGCTCCACGGCCAGCGTCTCCAGTTCATAGGCCCGGCAGGTCTCCCGCTGGACGGCCAGGGGCATCTCCTCGCCGCCGGGCAGGGTCAGGGTCCAGGTATGGCTTATTTTATCATACCTGTCGAAAGAAATTCCACCCTTTCCAAAAAAATCGGTCCGGAGGCCCAGAGCGGTGACCGACCACCGGTTGGCCTCCTCCCCGGTGTACCGCTTCACCTGAGCCTCCAGGGGCAGCTGGGCCGCCATGGTGCGCCAGGTCCGGGCGTACACCCGACCGGAAGCCCGCACCTGTATCTGCCCGATCTCCGGCTTATCGCTGTAGGCCGGGCCTTCCAGGTGGACAGTGCCCGAGATGAGAGTCTCCCCCTCCAGCACCGTATCCCCCACCTTCACCACCGCCTCGCCAGTGAGAGCCTCCACACGGGTTACAATGCCGGAGGCCCGGGCCACCACACTGCCATACTCCTGGGCGTCCACCAGTTCGGGCGCCTCCACCGCCTCCCGCACCAGCACTTCCGCCCGGGTGCCGTACAGATTGATGGACAGCCAGGACAGCTGGGGCAGCTGGAGCAGCACCTTGTTGCCCACCGTCCGCTCATCCAAACCGGGGCCGAAGGTACCGATACCCAACCCCTGCCGCCTCAGTTCGGTGAGAATCTGGGCGGTGGGCACATTGGTGTTACCCTTTACCTCGATGGTGAGCACAAAGGAGGACAGAACGCACACCGCCGCCATGGACAGGCCCATCCCCACCCAGAAGGCATAGCGTTTTTTGAATCGGGCCAGAAAGTAGGGCATCCCCTTCCGCCCGGCGGGAGTGACGATACACAGCGTCCGTTCCCCCAGGGCGGCGGCCTGGCGGCTGCCCCGGCGGGTGACGGTGAGCCGCAGACGGGTGGCCTCCATCCACTCCACATTCCAGAACAAAATGCCCCGCTGAGCGCACAGGTTGAGGAACCGCTCTGGAAAGGCTCCCTCCACCTCCAGACGCACACTCCCCCGCAGGGCGTTCACCAGCCGCAGCAGCATCCTTCCACCTCCTTTTTCAGGTCAGATCCACCCCGTCGATCTCGCCGGTGATGAGCAGCTGGCTGGCGTTCATGGATTTCAGTTCCAGGTTGCTGCCCCGCACCTTGATGACCAGCTTGCCGCCGGAGATGTGGATCTCCTGGCTGCCATAGGCCAGGATGCCCTTGTGGTTTTCCATCCTCAGCTCCCGGCTGCCGGTGAGCTCCACCCTGGGCAGGCCGGCCACCACGTCCCCGGGCAGGTCCAGCACCTCCGCCGTCTTTTCCAGCAGACCGGGCCGTTTCCGGTCTCGTTCCATGGCCTCCACCCCCTCCGACCTATGCTTATGCGGGGTGGTTGTCCCATTTGACAGGAAAAGGGCGGGCCAGCGGCCCGCCCCAGAATGGGATATGCAGTTTTTACACGCCGGTCAGGTCAAAGGGCGGGATATACTCCGCCTGGGCGGCCTCCGTCCCCTGGGCAAAGCCCTCCAGCCCCAGGTCCGCCATGTAGGCCTCCGCCGCCCGCACCTCCGAGGGGCGCACCCGGCGGTTGATCTCCGGATAATCCGCCGCACGGCCCCAGGGGATGTACTGGCTCATGAGGGAGAAGAGCACCTCTCCCGGCCCGAAGTGCTCCGCCACCCAGTCCATGACCCGCTTGGCCTCGGCCAGCTTGCCGGGCAGCAGCAGGTGGCGGATGACCACCCCCTGCTTCAGCAGCCCGTCCTCATACCGGACGGGACCGGTCTGGCGGAACATCTCCAGGATAGCCGCCTCCGCCGCCTGGGGATAGTCCGGAGCGTCGGAGTAGCGCCCGGCATAGTCGCCGGTGCGGTATTTATAGTCGGGCAGGTAGATCTGGACCTTGCCCTCCAGAGCTTTCAGGGTCTCCACCCGGTCGTAGCCGCCGGAGTTCCACACCACCGGCACCGGCAGAGGCTCGGCCAGCGCCGAGCGCACCACATGGGCGTAGTGGGTGGGGTTCACCAGATTGATGTTGTGGGCCCCCTGATCAATGAGTTCAAAAAAGATGGCCCGCAGCCGGTCCACCGTGATGGGTTTTCCGAAGTCCCGGTGGCTGATCTGCTCATTCTGGCAGAACACACACCCCAGGGAGCAGCCGGAGAAAAACACGGTGCCCGAGCCCTTTGTACCGGAGATGGGGGGTTCCTCCCACATATGGAGAGCCGCCCGGGCCACCACCGGGGCTTCTGGCATCCGGCAGCGGCCCTCACCCCGGTCGGCCGTACGCACCGCCCCGCACTTCCGGGGGCAGAGATTACAGATCATTTCAATGGTTCCTTTCCGCTTTCCTGGGACTTACTTTTGCTTGGGGCCCAGGTTACCCTCTTTCCAGTGCTTACGGCACAGGCCGATGTATCGGTCGTTGGCCCCCAGCACCACCTGCTCGCCCTCCTTGAGCACATTGCCTTGCTCGTCGAAACGGGCGTTGCACAGGGCCTTCTTGCCGCACCAGCAGATGGTCTTGACCTCCTCGATCACATCGGCGGTGGCCAGCAGCTCCGCCGAACCGGGGAACAGGTCCCCCTTGAAGTCGGCCCGCAGGCCGTAGCAGATCACCGGGATATTCCAGTCGTCCACCAGATCGGTGAGGTAGCGCACCTCCTCCCGGCTGAGGAACTGGGCCTCATCCACGATGATGCAGGCGTAGGGCTTCAGCTCCCGGGGGGTCATCTCCATCAGGTCAGAAAAATAGATGCAGTCGTGGCTCAGCCCCGCCCGGGAGGCCACAAACCGGGCCCCGTCCCGCTGATCGATGGCAGGCTTCACCAGCAGGGCATCCTGGCCCCGCTCCTCGTAGTTGTAGCGCACCATCAGGGCGTTGGCGGTCTTGCTGGAGCCCATCACTCCATACCGGAAATACAGCTTTGCCATGGTTCCTCTCCTTCTCCTTTAAGCCGCCCCTCCACCGCAGGCTTGAAGGCCTGAAAGGCGTTGGGCACGGCGTAGTCCCGGTCCAGTTCCTCCAAAGTGGCCCACACCCAGCCCTCAGGCAGGGTATCGCCGGCCGTCTGGACCAGCACGGCCTTCATATGCCACTCGATATGGGTAAAAATGTGCTTGCCCGACGGCCCCTGCTCCAGGGAGAGGGCCTCCACCGGACAGGGGGCGGGGGAGAGCTCGTTGGGGTACTCCCACAGCCCCGCCAGCAGGCCCCGGCTCTTCCGCCGCCGGAGGGCCACCGCCCCATCCCGGAAGATGAGGAACACCGTCCGCTCCTCCACCCGCCGGGCCTTTTTGGCCGCCTTCACCGGCAGTTTCCCGGTGCGCTCCGTCAGCCGGGCCACGCAGAACTCTTTGGCCGGACACTGGTCGCACAGGGGGGCGCCGTTGGGCAGGCACACGGTGGCCCCCAACTCCATCAGGGCCTGGTTAAAGTCCCCGGGGGCATCCACCGGCATGACCCGCTTCAGAGCCGCTCCCATCCGGGCCTTGGTGTCCGGCTTCATAATATCTCCGTCGTCCCCGGTGATGCGGGCTACCACCCGCAGCACATTGCCGTCCACCGCCGGTTCTGGGATGCCGAAGGCGATGGAGGAGATGGCCCCGGCGGTGTAGTCCCCAATGCCGGACAGGGCATGGATGGCCTCATAGGTATCGGGAAAGACGCCGCCGTGATCCTCCATGATCTGGCGGGCCGCCTTTTGCAGGTTGCGGGCCCGGTTATAATAGCCCAGCCCCTGCCACAGCTTCATGAGCCGATCCTCCTCCACCGCCGCCAGATCAGCCACAGTGGGCAGTTCCGCCAGAAAGCGTCGGTAGTAGTCCAGCACCGCCGCCACCCGGGTCTGCTGGAGCATGATCTCGCTGATCCATACATGGTAGGGGGTGGGGTCGCTGCGCCAGGGCAGCACCCGGGCATTTTCCCGATACCATTGCAGCAGCGGGATGGGAAGCAGTTCCAGGGGTTCCAAAGGCATACCTCCAAAGTCTGATCGTTATCCCGCTCATTATATAATGGCCGTCCTCCTTTTTCAATTCCCACCGTTCTACAAAATTTTCTCCGCCCCCTTGCGCTTACCGACAGGTTACCTCTATAATGTTAGATAAGCAATCAATCTCGACTGGGGGTATCTGTTGTGGCCGCGGGTTCCGGCATCAGGGGCTTTCCGGCGCTGTTCTGGCGCCGGTGGAAGGGGGCCTTTTCCACCATTTTGTTCTACGTGGTCCAGTTCCTGCTGGTAACTTGGATCTTCGGCAGCACCTACGCCATGGTGGTCTCCTGCTCCACCACCCTGTTTCAGCTCCGCCGGAAGGAGGCCAACCGGCTGGAGGACTACGCGGCCATGTGCCTCATGTCCCTGCTGCTGTGCCTGCTGGCCTTTGCCGCCGCCCTCAATGTGTGGCTGTGCGCCATCCTGAATTTCGCCGTACCCTTCTTCCTGGTGTTCTGGAAGTGCAGCCAGTTCACCCCCAAGGGCCACATGGGCTACGCCATGACCTTCGTCTTTCTGGAGCTGCGTCCACCCACGCTGGAGCAGCTGCCCATTCAGCTGGAGGCGGTGGGCTTCTGCTGCGTACTGCTGGTGATCGCTCTGCTCATCAACGCCAGGGTAACCCACATCACCAGTGACCCGGCGGGTCAGATTTCTGCCAGCCTGCTGCGGCTGGCCGACCTGCTGGACGGGCTGTCCAGCGGCGGCGACGACAAATCCGCCGGCAAGGAGCTCTACGACCTGGCCCGCAGTTTCCACCGGAAGGGCTATGACCGGCGGCACCTGCTCCACCTGCCTGACCGGCAGAAGCGGTGCTATCATCTGCTGGCCCTGCTGTTTCAGCGGGCCTCCTATCTGGTTACCGACGGTCCCTCCTGGCAGGACGCCAAAAACACCCCGGCTTTCCCCCATACCATGCACACCCTGGCAGAGGTGGTGCGGCAGCTGCAAAGCGCCTGGGAGCCCGCCGCCCGGCAGCGGCTGGCCGCCCGCATTCAGGCCCTGCTTGACAAT
>NZ_CAJFGT010000099.1:0-7652 GCF_904377885.1 Flavonifractor sp. An112
GTGTACCGCCTTCAACGCCGACTTCGACGGCGACCAGATGGCCGTCCACGTGCCCCTGTCCGCCGAGGCCCAGACCGAGGCCCGGGTGCTCATGCTCTCCGCCAACAACCTGCTGCGTCCTCAGGACGGCGGCCCCGTCACCGTGCCTACTCAGGACATGGTGCTGGGTTCCTACTACCTGACCTACGAGAAGTACGCCGAGCACACCGCCGAGGAGACCTATGACGACGTTGCCGCCGTCAAGGCCGCTCTGGACGCCGGCACTCTGAATCCCGGCGACCTGGTGTGGGTCAAGAACCCCGGCTCTCTGGACGACATCCCCACCTACGCCGGTATCTGTGCCGAGACCGAGGACGGTCAGCTGCCCCGCGAGGTGCTCCATGTCTTCGGCAGCGACATCGAGGCCCGTCTGGCCTACGACGAGGGCGAGCTGGAGCTCCATGTGCCCATCCTGGTCCGTCGTTCCGCCGAGGTGGACGGCGAGACCCGCTACAAGCTGGTGCGCACCACCGTTGGCCGCCTGATCTTCAACGAGGGCATTCCTCAGGATCTGGGCTTTGTGGACCGCACCGATCCCGAGCAGATGTTTGAGCCCGAGATCAACTTCGTGACCGGCAAGAAGCAGCTGGGCAAGATCATCGACAAGTGCATCGTCAAGCACGGCTTCACCGTGTCCGCCGGCGTGCTGGACACCATTAAGGCCAAGGGCTACAAGTTCTCCACCCGCGGCTCCCTCACCGTGTCCATCTACGACATGACCATCCCCGAGAAGAAGTACGGTCTCATCGAGAACACCGAGAAGGAGATCGTGAAGATCGAGCGCCAGTACAAGCGCGGCTTCCTGACCAACGAGGAGCGGTATCGCCTGGTGGTTGAGGCCTGGGAAAAGACCACCAAGGACGTGACCGACGCCCTGATGGCCGGCCTGGACCGCTACAACCCCATCTGGATGATGGCCGACTCCGGCGCCCGTGGTAGCTCCGCTCAGATCCGTCAGCTGGCCGGTATGCGTGGCCTGATGGCCGACACCTCCGGCCGCACCATCGAGATCCCCATCAAGTCTAACTTCCGTGAAGGCCTGTCCGTGCTGGAATACTTCATCTCCTCCCGAGGCGCCCGAAAGGGTATGGCCGATACTGCTCTGCGTACCGCCGACTCCGGCTATCTGACCCGCCGTCTGGTGGACGTGTCTCAGGAAGTCATCATCCGTGAGGACGACTGCGGCACCGACGACGGCATCATGGTCAGCGAGATCGTGGAGAACGGCCAGGTCATCGAGACCTTCGGCGAGCGTCTGAAGGGCCGCTATCCGGTGGAGGACATCTGCGATCCTCAGACCGGCGAGGTGCTTATCGACCACCACACCATGATGACTGCCGACGACGCCAAGCTGCTGGAGGCTCACGGCATCCATCAGGTCAAGATCCGCTCCGTGCTCACCTGCCGTGCCCGCAGCGGCGTATGTTCCAAGTGCTACGGCATTAACCTGGCCATCGGCGAGCCTGTGGGCGCCGGCGAGGCCGTTGGTATCATCGCCGCTCAGTCCATCGGTGAGCCCGGTACCCAGCTGACCATGCGTACCTTCCACACCGGCGGCGTGGCTGGTGGCGATATCACCCAGGGTCTTCCCCGTGTTGAGGAGCTGTTCGAGTCCCGCAAGCCCAAGAAGATGGCTCAGCTGGCCGAGGTGGGCGGCAAGGTCACTCTGGAGGAGGCCAAGCGCAACTCCATGTGCAATGTGACCATCACCGCCGATGACGGCGAGGTCGTCACCTATACGCTGCCCTATGCCGGCCTGCGTGTGAAGAACGGCGACACCGTGGAGAAGGGCTTCGCCCTCACCGAAGGCGCCCTCTATCCCCAGGACGTGCTCCGTGTCCGGGGCATCCACGCTGTGTACGACTATCTGATCCAGGAAGTGCAGAAGCCCTACCGTCAGCAGGGCGTGGATATCAACGACAAGCACATCGAGGTTATCTGCCGCCAGATGATGCGGAAGGTCCGTGTGGAGGACGCCGGCGACTCCGACCTGCTCTCCGGCTCCACCATCGAGCTCATCGAGTTCGAGGATGCCAAGGCCGCTGTTCAGGCCCGCATCGACGCCGGTGAGACCAACGACGGTATGGAGCTGCGGCTGCCCACCTGCACCCGTCTGCTCATGGGTATCACCAAGGCATCTCTGGCCACCGACTCCTTCCTGTCCGCCGCCTCCTTCCAGGAGACCACCAAGGTCCTTACCGAGGCCGCTATCAAGGGTAAGGTGGACCACCTGCTGGGCCTGAAGGAGAACGTCATCATCGGTAAGCTGATCCCCGCCGGCTCCGGCCTGTCCATGTACCGCAAATACGACCAGATGGACGACGAGGGTACCGCCCAGAGCGGCGAGGCCGTCGAAGAGATTGCCGAAGTCGTTGACGACGCTCCCGTTGTTGAGGAGCCCATTCTGACCGACAGCGCGGATCTTTAATCCCAATGTTTTGGGGGGCGTTGCAGCCATGCAGCGCCCCCTTTTTCTATCGTTGTCCCTGTCCCATCCGACCGACAATGAGGTATCACGATGAAACGATGCTCCCCTCTCTCCTTGTTCGCCGGTGCCGGCGGTCTGGCGCTGCTGTTTTTTGCCCTGTTTCCAATCTCTGAACTGTCCCGGGGCGGTCCGGGGGCAAAAGCCGC
Source organism: Flavonifractor sp. An112 (assembly GCF_904377885.1). NCBI lineage: Bacteria > Bacillati > Bacillota > Clostridia > Eubacteriales > Oscillospiraceae > Flavonifractor > Flavonifractor sp. An112. The sequence continues at coordinate 2,674 of NZ_CAJFGT010000099.1, forward strand.
CGTCTTTGTACTGTTGACCGCCCTGGCCGTACTGGCGCTGTGGCTGCTCCACCGGTCGGGCTGTTCCCTGGACCGGCTATGTACCCTGCTGCTGCCCATCGGCCTGGCCTTCTTCCTCCGGGCAATCCTGCTGGACTATGCGGCAGATGACTACGAGATCTTCCTGTCCCAGTGGGTGGCCACCTTCCGGGACAACGGCGGCTTCGCTGCCATCAAGCTGCCCATCGGCAACTATAATGTACCCTACCTCTATTTCCTGGCCGCCATCTCCTACCTGCCGGTCCCCGACCTGTACCTCATCAAGCTCTTCTCCATCCTGTTTGATGTTCTGCTGGCCTGGGGCGGCCTGCGGCTGGTGCGCCACTTCACCGGTAAAGACAGCATCCGTCCCCTGGTATGCTTCTGCGTCCTGCTGCTGCTGCCCACTGTGGTGCTCAACGGCTCTCTGTGGGGACAGTGCGACGCACTGTACGGCGCGCTCACCCTCCATGCCCTGGCTGATGCGCTGGAGAACCGACCCAAGGCCTCCGCCGCCCTGCTGGGCGTGGCCTTCTCCTTTAAACTCCAAACGGTGTTCATCCTCCCCCTGTGGGCAGTGCTTTGGATCGCCCGGCGCACCCGGTTCCGGGACCTGTTGTGCTTCCCCCTGGCCTATGCCGTTACCTGCATCCCTGCTCTGCTGCTGGGCAAACCGCTGGGGGATATCCTGGGGGTCTATGTGGGCCAGACGCAGGAGGGCGCAGGGGCACTGAACTACAACTGCGCCTCCATCTTCTCCATGGTCCCCTACGGCACTCAAATTGACGAGGCTTTCGGCGCCCGCTTGGGCATTCTGGCGGCCTTTGCCCTGGTTTTGCTGCTGCTGGTGCTGGCCTTCTTGTTCCGGGACCGGCTGGACGATGGGGCTCTGCTGCTCTTCGGCATCACGCTTACGCTGGGCGTGCCCTTCTTTCTCCCCTATATGCACGACCGCTATTACTTCCTGGCTGACGTGCTCACCCTGGTCTGGGCCTGCACCCGTCCCACGGGCCTGCCTCCGGCAGTGCTGGTCCAGCTCTCCTCCCTCAGTGCCTATCTGACCTACCTGCGGATGAAATATACCCTGATCCTCACCCTGGGTGGTCAGATGTTCACCATGCTGTTGGAGAGCCTGATGGTACTGGCCGGACTCATCTTTACAGCAGTCCTGCTGATCCGGCATTTGTACGTCTCTTCCCCCTGTCTGCCTCAGGGTTTGGGCGAAAAAAACAAGAAATCCCGGAAAAGCGGTTGACGACTTGGAAACAATGTGTTACAATTTGGTTACAGTTTTTAAAAAGCAGTAACAACTTCCAAAAGGAGGCCAAAATGGCTACGCAAAGCATCCCTCTGACTTACAAGGGCCATCCGCTGCGTCGGAAAGACAGTCTGATCTATTACGGCAGCATGGCCGAAAAATATATCATTATGCTTCAGGTTCTGGACCAGAAGAAGGATCAGGATCTGGACATGGCCACCCGGGTATCCGTTCAGCTTCAGCTCACCGACCCTGACCTGAAGAGCCGGGACCGTGTGGTTAAGAAGACCGAGAAAGACAGCCTGTACGCCGCTATGGACGTGGCTTCCGTCTGGCTGGACCGTGCTCTGTCCGGTAAATAAGTTCCTACTCACCCAACGATCAGAACGGAGGAATTCTACCAATGATAACGCCTGCCAAGCTTCTGCGCACCACGCTCCTGACCGTCGCCGTTTCCGCCGTCTGTATGATCGGCGCTTCCGCCGCCAGCGGTGTGGGCACCGTCAATACCGACGCCCTTCGCCTTCGCAACGAGGCCAACACCACTTCCACCATCCTGGCTACCGCTTCCGAGGGTGACACCGTCGTCATTCTGGAGGACGCCGGCAACGGTTGGTACAAGGTGGACTACAACACCGTGGAAGGCTATATGTCCGGCGAATACCTGACGGTCTCCGCTCAGGCCGATGTGACCATCGGTTACGGTCTGGTTCAGACCGGCGGCTCCACCCTGAACGTGCGCAGCGAGCCTGGCACCACCTACAGCAAGGTGACCACCCTCAACGACAACGCGGTTGTCACCATCGTGGGTATCAATAATGGCTGGTACAAGATCAAGACCTCCAGCGGTGCTGTTGGCTATGTCAGCAGCGAGTATATGGTGACCTGCAAGGACTCCGCCGGTTCCCGCGGCGACGGCACCACCGCCGTGGCTGTGGCTTCCGACAGCAGCATGGGTCAGCAGATCGTCAGCTACGCCAAGCAGTTCCTGGGTGTGCCCTATGTCTATGGCGGCAACGGACCCAATAGTTTTGACTGCTCCGGCTTCACCAGCTACATATATCGCCACTTCGGCTACACTCTGAACCGCACCGCTTCTACCCAGCTGTCCAACGGTGTGGCGGTATCCAAGAGTGAGCTGCAGCCCGGCGATCTGGTATTCTTCCGTTACAATACCTCTTACCCCGCCTCTCATGTGGGCATCTACATCGGCAGCGGCCAGTTCATCCACGCCTCTACCAACAAGTATCAGGTGCAGATCGATCAGCTGATGACCGGCCACTACGCCAACGTGTATATCGCTGCCCGCCGCATTCTGTGATTTTTGCTTGGCAGGTAAAGATCATATCAAAGTTTTCGCCCCGCCTGCGTCAGCAGGCGGGGTGTTTCTTTCCTATTAAACCAGAAGGGAGCGTGCCCATTTTGAGCCGTTCTCCCGCCGTTGGCCATCTGCTGGCCCTGGCTGTCTCCATTGTGTGGGGCACCACCTATATCTCCACCAAGGTGCTTTTGGATGCCTTCCATCCGGTAGAGATCCTCATCTTCCGCTTTGTGCTGGCCTGGGCCATTCTCTTTCTCTGTGCTCCAAAGCCCCATCTGCCCCGCAGTTTCCGATCTGAGCTGCCTTTCCTGGGCGCCGCCCTGTCAGGGCTCACCTTCTACTCTCTGCTGGAGAATTACGCCCTCACCTTTTCCATGGCCTCCACCGTAGGCCTCATCGTCTCCTCCGCACCCATGTTTACCGCGCCGCTGCTGTGGCTGTGCCGTCGAACCACCCGGCCTGGAGCCTCCTTCTTTGTGGGCTTTGTTCTCGCCATGGCAGGTATCGCCCTCATCTCCCTGGCGGAGGGGGAATCCTTCGACTTCAACCCCATCGGCTGTCTGTTGGCCCTGGGCTCCGCTATCAGTTGGGGCATCTACGGTCTGTGTCTGGAGTCCGCCCAGCGTCAGGGCCTCAACGATCTGCTGGTCACCCGGAAGGTCTTTTTCTGGGGTGTCCTCTTTACCCTCCCCTTCTGCCTGGGTACCGGCATCACCTTTGATCTGACCCGGTTTGCCCAACCGGTGATGTTGGGCAATACGGTGTACCTGGGCGTGGTGGCCTCCGCTCTGTGCTTCCTGGCCTGGAATCGGGCCTCCGCCCTCATTGGCCCGGTAGCCACCAATGTGTATCTCTACCTGATGCCGGTGATCACCGTGGCCGCCTCCTTCCTCATCCTGGGGGAGCCGGTGACCCTTTTCACCCTGGGGGCCATCGTCCTCATCCTGGTGGGACTGTGGCTCTCCCAGCGCCGTTCCACCACCCTTGCCACCTGATGAAAAAGGGGCCTGCCGCAGCCGCGGCAGGCCCCTCTGTTTTATGTCAATTAAACATATTGTTGAGTACGATACGGCTCACTTGGTCCCCATCGAAGAAGAAGAGGATGGCCGCCCCCCAGCCCTCCGGGTCCGCACAGTACCACAGATAATCTTCCCCGGGATACAGGCCCCAGTAGTCGGTACGGGACAGCTTTTCCCCGTAGGCCGCCTCCACCTCCGCCCGGGTGGAACCCACCCGGATACCCCGGTCAGTAAAGAGATCGGTTCGTGTGGTCTCCAGACGCTGGATGGCGTAGCCGCCGTCGGCATTGCAGTAGCACAGGGCCGAAAGGCCCTCCCACTCCATTTGCTGCCACCAGTCCCCCGCCTGGTAGATGGGCTCGGCCCCCTCCAGAACGGTGACCACAGGCTCCTCCTGGAAAAAGCCTACCTCACTCCCCGGCCCCGCCGGGTTGGGGTATCCGTCCCGCCACAGGGCCACTGTCCCATCCACCAGATGGTATCCCTGCTCCAGCGCAGCCTGCTCCACCGTTTCCCTGGGCACACTTTCACCCAGGACGGTAGTCATGTCTCCTCCCTGGCCCAGTTGGAACACCAGCCACAGGGGTTCCGGGTAGGCATACCAATTCCCATCCTCCCAGCCGCTGCACCTTAGCTGATAGACCACACCGTAGGTCTCGTAAAGCTGCCGCAGGCCCAGGTAGGTTGCTTCATCGATCCGCATGGTGCGTCCTTCCGGCTGGAGCGGCACCTGGTCGGCAAAGAAAATGGACATATCCGCCGGCCTGTTGCTGTAAAAATAGGCCACTGCGGCGCTCTGGGCTGCCAGCGGCATGGGCGCGTCTCGCAGCATGGCGTCCGCCTCGGGGAAGGCGGTAAGGATGCCCTGCTCCAGCAGATGATACATCACCGCATAGTTGTAAGGCCCCACAGAAGCCAGGCGGGTGGGCTCCACCGTTTGGTAGTCCATCCCGATCAGTTCCCCCACATAGGTATAGTCCTCTCCCCGCCGGAAAAACAGCAGATCCACCGCCCGATGGGTATCCGGCACCGAGTAGGTCATCCGGTAGCACTCCATAGCATCATAGCCCTGCCACTCCGACGCCAGTTCCAGGCCGCTGAGATCGTCAAAGCAGACCCGCAGCAGCAGGCTGTCAGGAGGTGCGTGGTAGCCTTCCCCCTCCAGAAATACCTGGGCCTGGTTCTCTACTTGCTCCGGGATCTGTTGCAGCAGGAATCCGCCCTCCGGCACCCCGCCGGATGGGCCCCACTGATACCACAGGGGGGTATCAAAGCCGGTCAGTTCTTCCGCCGGAATGAGCAGCTCCTCCGTAAGCGGGTTATAGCGACGCCAGCTGCCGTCCGCATACACCAGCAAGCGCTG
>NZ_CAJFGT010000100.1:0-7352 GCF_904377885.1 Flavonifractor sp. An112
GTACAACGACTTCTTCATCGGCGACGACTGCGACGTGGACATCGTGGCCGGCTGCGGCATCCACAACACCGGCTGCGAGACCAGCCAGCACGACGGCGTCCACACCTTCCACATCGGCAAGAATTCCAAGGTTCGCTATGTGGAGCGCCATTACGGCGACGGCGAGGGCACCGGCAAGCGGATCATGAACCCCCAGACCATCGTCTACCTGGACGAGGGGGCCTCCATCAACATGGAGTCCACCCAGATCCGGGGCGTGGACTCCACCAAGCGGGAGACCCGCATTGTGGTGGGCAAGGGGGCCGAGGCCGTTATCACCGAGAAGCTGCTCACCCACGGTCAGCAGACCGCCGAGAGCGACATGGAAATCATTCTGGACGGCGAGGACGCCACCGGACGGGTCATCTCCCGGTCCGTGGCTCAGGACAACTCGGTTCAGGTGTTCTACCCCAAAATGACCGGCAACACCAAGTGCTTCGGCCATGTTCAGTGCGACTCCATCATCATGGGCAACGCCAAGATCTCCTCCATCCCCGCCATTGTGGCCAACCATGTGGACGCTCAGCTCATCCACGAGGCCGCTATCGGGCGCATCGCCGGAGACCAGATCCTGAAGCTGATGACCCTGGGTCTGACCGAGCAGGAAGCGGAGGAGAAGATTCTGGATGGCTTCCTTCAGTGATATTCAGCGGGTGGTCAACGGCGAGGGCCACTTCGCTCCCTACAACCATATTACCGTCACCCGCATCGAGGGTCGGGAGGCGGAGGGCACTCTGGAGGTCCGCCCCGAGAGCCTGAACCCCATGGGCATCGTCCACGGCGGTGCCCTGGTGGCCCTGGCGGACACAGTGGCGGGCTGCGCCGCCTTCACCTGCGGCAAGGTGTGCGTCACCCTGGACTGCTCCATGCAGTACCTGGCCCCCGGTACCGGCAGCCAGATCCACTGCCTGGCCACCCCCAAAAAGCTGGGCAAGACCATTCTGGTCTACGACGCCGTTCTGACCAACGACCAGGGCCAGACAGTGGCTACCGGCACCTACACCTTTTTCGCCAAGGAAACCCGTATTGAGGACGCCCCCTTTTAACGCGCAAAGCGGTGGTGCTGCCACAGGCAGCACCACCGCTTTTCTTTACCCATCCTTCAGCAGCTCCCCCAGCCGCAGCAGGGCGGCCAGCAGCACCAGCAGGGAGGCCCAGAAATTGACCTGGCCTCCCTGCTCTTCCCTGCCCTTCACACCCAAGCAGAAAAAGTACCCCAGAGCCAGTACCACCAATACAGAGCTGATCTGCCGCAGCCCCGTCACATCGGGGGCTTTTCCGTTGCAGCACAGCCCCCGCCGCTGTTTGTCCAGGGCCAGCCAGGACAGACAGATGGACCCCAGCAGGATACTGAGAAAAAACAGGGATTTGTCCGCCGTTTTGATCTGTTCCTGCAATACCTGATCTTGCATAAAAAGCCCCCCTCCCACCAGTTTATCGGTGGGAGGGGGGCTTTGTGACGCTTACACGCCGGGATTCTGGGTAAAGTGGATGGTGTAGGACTGCTCCTCGCTCTCGTTGCCGGAGGCGTCCTTCAGGGCGCCGGCGGCCAGATCGAACTGGAAGGTGCCCTCCACATACTTGTTGCCGTTGTGGTTGGTAACGGTGATGTGGAGCTTGGTGGGATCGGCCTCGTCAATGACGAAGGTGCCGAACTCATGGCCGTCAATGGTGATGTGCTGGGTCTGATCCCCGGCAACCACCGCCTCGCTGAGGGTGACGGTGAGGCTGGTAAACTCCTGGCCCTCGTCAAAGCTGACGGTGGCCCCGTCCTCCACCACCTGATCGTCAATGGCAAAGCTCACCACGGTGGGAGCAGTGGTGTCCAGAGGCACAGACACGTCGGAGACGGTCATCTCCTCCTCCACAAAGTACATGGAACCGAACTGGTTGCCCGCCTTGTCCTTCACGGAGAAGTAAAAGGTCATGGGGCTGCCGCCGGCGGCCTGACGCAGCAGGGCGGTAGCCACGGGATTCAGCGTGATCTCCCACTTCTGCTCGCCCTGGGTGTCGGTGTACACGCTGGTGTAGCCCAGGCCGCTCTCCTCGTCCAGGAAGTCATAGCTCTTGGCCTCCACGGTGAACTCGGGGAAGCTGGCCTCCAGGCTGTGGTCGATCTCCAGATAGGCCAGCTCGCCCTGGTCGGACACGGGCACGGTGAGGGTCAGGGTGTCGTCGTCGCCCAGCAGGGTGACGCTCTCCTTCTCCAGCACGGGGGCGGTGATGTCGGCCTCGGCCTCCTGCTCAAAGGCCACGGTCCAGACATAGTAGGGGGTGCGGCCCTCGTCGTCCTTCAGGGCCACATGGCGGCGGGCGGTGAGGTAGCCGGCGCTGTTGCCCTCGGCGTCGTAGATGGCCTTGTTGTAGCGCATACCGTCGCCCAGCTTGGCGCTGTTGAAGTCGAAGGTCCAGACAAACTCGGTCTCGTTGTCCACATACAGGTTGGTGATCTGGACGTCGCCGGAGATGGCGTAGCCCGCGGCCTGGAGGGCCTCGTTGTTCACCGCGTCACCCTCGGGGGTAGAGGAGCTGCCGATCTTGGTCAGCACGTCCTCCTCCATGGTGTACAGGGCCTGGTCAAACTGAATGGTGACCTTGCCCTCCTCTTCGGAAACCTGGGTCACGGCAGGGCCGGCCTGGACAGGAGGCACCTGGCCGCCGTCGCCGTCACCATCGCCGTCACCGTCAGAGCCGCCGGAACCGCCGCCGTTGCCACCGCCGGAACCACCGGAGCCGCCGGAGCCGGGGCCGCCGCCATTGCTGCCGCCGTTGTTATTGTCGCCGCCCACCTGGTTACCTTCGCTGTCGGTAGGCTGATCCACGCCGTCGGTCACCTCCAGGCTGCCGGGCAGCTTGCCGTCCAGCACCACGCCGTCGGCGTTGACGGAGGCCTTGCCGATGGTGCCCTGGTTGTCCACCTGGGCGGCGGCGTTGAGGGACAGTTCCTCCACGGAAGCGTCCTTCTCCACCGCCAGCTGAGCCTCGGCGTTGACGCTCAGGTAGTCGGCGGAAGTGCTGCCGGAGAGGGTCAGCTCCACGGGAGCGTCCACCTTCACGGTGGCGGCGGTCAGGTCCTGAGCGGTGACCTTGGCCCCGGCGCTGCCGGGAGCCACCACCAGACCGGCTGCCTGGCCGGACACCTCTACCTGGGCGCCGCTGCGGGCGGCGGACTGACCGGCGTTAACCACCACAAAGCGGCCCTCGTCCTCCGCCTCCACCTGGGCGGAGCCGGTGATGTAATCGCTGACGGCCTTGTCCAGCAGCGCCATGGTGGACGCGCGGTCAATGTTGGCCATGGGCGCCAGGTGGGAACCGTCCTCCACGCCGGACAGAATGCCCAGCTGGGCCAGAGGGGCCAGATACCCGGCGGCCCAGCCGGCGGCGTCGGTGCCGTCCACAAACTGGCCCAGGTCGGGTTCCTTCTCCTCACGGATACCCATGGCCCGGGCAAACATCACCATGGTCTCCTGCCGGGTGATGGTCTGGGTGGCGTTGCAGTTGGTCCCGTCACCCTCCAGAATGCCGGCGGCGGTGCACTTCAGAATGGCGTCGGCGTACCACTCGTCCCCCTTCAGATCGGCGTAGCGGTTGGGCGCCTTCTCACTCAGGCCCAGCAGCCGCACAAAAATGGTGGCCAGCTCGCCCCGGGTCAGGTTGGCGGCGGGCCGGAACAGGCCCTGGTCGTCTCCCTCCACCAGGCCGGCCTCCAGCCAGCGGTGAATGGAGTCGGCCGCCCAGCTCTGGCCCACGTCGGGCAGGCTGGTCTCTCTGGCGGCAGCCAGGGCGGGGGTGCCCATGGACAGCCCCATGGACAGGGACAGCAGCAGGGCCAGCGGTTTCTTTGCTTGCATGGGTAAATTCCTCCAAGTTGCAGTTATTGATAAAATATGGCGCATTTGCTCTGCAAAAATTCCATACTGGTTTGGTATTATACCATGTCATGCTCCAGTGTCAAGGAATTGGGGCAGGCCAAATGTTTCCACCCATACAGGCATAAAAAGGGGACCCATCCCGGCATCACTGCCGGAACGGGTCCTGAGGAAAAGAGGAGAAGAACGTGAAGTCACACAAAGCAGCGGATCAGGTTGTATACGCTGATGCCGGTGATGACCAGCAGCAGCCAGAAGAACAGCTTGTCCACGGCCTTGTTGTCCATACGGCGGCTGAAGCTGCGGCCCACGGTGCCGCCCACCACGCCGCCCACCACCATGGCGATGAGGACGGGCCACTCAAAGACGGGCACGCTCTGACCGATCACGGTGTTGAGGAAGCTGGCGCCCTGAGAGAACAGGATGACGTACAGGGAGTTGAGGGCGGCGGTCTTGGAGTCCATGGAGAAGAAGTAGTAGAGCACCGCCAGGTTGATGGGGCCGCCGCCGATGCCCAAAAAGGAGGACAGCACGCCCAGGGCCAGGCCGATGAGGACGCAGGCCGCCCCGTTCTTCACATCCAGGGTGCGGATGCGGGGCCGGTTCAGAGTGTAGGCCAGCACGCCCAGGGTAAGGAGAATCATCAGCACCTGCTGGGCCACCGAGACGGCGGAGCCGCCGGCGTCCTTCACGATGTCGAAGAGCTGCTTGCCCACAATGCCGCCTACGGCGGCGCCGATGGCCAGCAGGGTACCCCGGCGGGGCTCCACCTTCACCTCGCCGCCGATGCTGCGCAGCATGGAGGTGATGGTCATGGCCAGCACGGTGCAGCCGGACAGAAAGCTGATGGTAGCCACCGGCAGGCCGGACACAGCGTCCAGCACCGGCTTGATGATGACGCCGCCTCCTACCCCGCTGATGCCTCCAATGGTAGTTGCCAGGATACAGACCAGGAAGTTAAAGAGGATCTGCATGGCGGCTTACCGCAGGGAGATAAACCGGCTGTCGTAAGCGCCCAGCAGGGGCTCGCAATAGGCCTTGAACTCGGGCTTGATGCTGGCGCCGTCCTCGCCGATCCATTCCAGGGGGAACTTCTTCTCGGCGTTGGCCACCTTCTCCAGAGGGATCAGGCAGGTCTTGGAGGAGTAGGGGTTCCGAGTGGTCTCAAAGCCCACCATGAAGCCGGTCTTGCCCTCCACGGCGGAGCGGACGGCGCAGGCGCCGGCCTCCTCGGCCTCCTTCTGGTCGATCTCGGACATGAGGCTCACGCTCACACGGCCCAGCAGGCCGGGCTTCTCGGACCGGGACTTCAGGCCGGTCTCCTGCATGATCATGTCGCTGAGCGCCTGGGCGGCGCCGCCGGGCACCTTGTGGCCGAAGCCGTCCACCACGCCGGAGTCGGCCACGGGGGAGCCGTCGGCATAGTGAATGCCCTCGGAGATGGTCACCAGAAGACCGCGGCCCTTGGCCCACTTCTCCTTGACAGCGGCAAGGAATTTCTCCTTGTCGAAGGCCACCTCGGGCAGGTACACCAGATGCTCGCAGGGCATCAGGTCGGCGTACAGGGCGGAAGCGGCGGTGATCCAGCCGGCGTTGCGGCCCATCATCTCCATCACCACTACGTGGATGGGCAGGGCGGACACGTCCTGAGCCAGCTCCAGAGCGGAGACAGCGGCGTACTTGGCAGCGGAGCCAAAGCCGGGGCAGTGATCGGTGACATCCAGATCGTTGTCGATGGTCTTGGGGATACCGATGACGCGCAGCTCATAACCGGTCTCCACAGACAGGTTATAGATCTTGTTGCAGGTGTCCATGGAGTCGTTGCCGCCGTTGTAGAAGAAGTAGCGGATGTTAAACTTCTTGAAGCACTCCAGCACGGCAGGATAGTCGGCGTCGGTGAGCTTGCGGCGGCAGGAGCCCAGGGCGGAAGCGGGGGTCTTGGCCAGCAGGGCCAGATCCTCATCGGCAAACTTGCCCAGGTCGATCAGGTCCCCGGCCAGGATGCCCTCAGCGCCGAAACGGGCGCCGTAGATGGTTTCGATCTCGCCGTGGAGCTTGGCCTCCCGGACAGCCCCCAGCAGGGAGCTGTTGATCACCGGGGTGGGGCCGCCGCCGTGGGCGATGAGCATATTTCCTTTCAGCATGACAGTGCCCTCCTTACACGTTGCTCAGATCGTCGTCCTTCATGCACAGATGGACGGCGCTCAGCTTGAAGGTCTGGGGCAGAGCCAGGATATTGGGGTTGGGGCCCACAAACTTTTTCTTGGCGTCCTCCAGGGCCTCCTCGAAGGTAGCCCGGGTCTTGAGGCCCATGCCGCGGGCAATGCCGGGCTCCTGAGCGCCCACGATGTAGATGGCGCTGGTGTTCATCTCGGCAATGTGGCCGCAGCTCATCATGGAGAAGCCGTGGAAGGGATGGAAGGCATTGCAGAAGCGGTACTTGCGGATATACTCCTGATTGGTGGCGAAGTACTCGCCGTACCGGTCCATATCGGGCAGGATGTTCATATAGTCGTGCTGGAACATCTCATACAGCTCCCGCAGGTAGGGCCACCGCTCGTCGTGGAAGTAGCCGTTGCAGATGGAGGAGCAGATGATGACGCAGTTGTCCTTCATGACACGCTTGTGGCGGATGACCTGAGCGGAGAGAGCCTGCATCATCTGGATGGGGTTGGTGCCCATGCCGTTGCCGTAGTGGAAGTTCTGGGGCATACCAAACACCATCACGTCGTACTTCTTCTCGGCGAAGGGGACATAGGTGCGCTTGTTGGCCAGCTTCCAGGACTCAGGCTGCATCACCTTGGCGTAGCCGGAGTAGATGGCGATCTGGCGGGAGTAGGTGTCCAGCACGGCGTCGCAGCAGAAGAAGGGGTGGCCCATCTTCTCCTCCATATGCATACCGATCTCGTCGAACTTGGTGCGCATCAGGGAGTGGCCGGACACGGGGGTGAAGTCGTCCCGGTGCATGACCTTGGGCACGTGGTGGCTGGCAATGCTCCGCCAGTGGGTGATGCCGGTGGCGCAGTGCTTGTAGCCGCCGGAGTAGCCGCCGTAGGGGTTGCCCTGGGTGTGGCCGATGAGGATGGGAATGTCGCAGTCAAAGACATACTTGTTCATCAGCACGGGGTCGCCCCGCTTGGTGGTGCCCAGGTCCACCATGTGCTCATAGTCCTCGGAGTCATGGCTGGTGATCTGGTTGGTCCAGTAGAACTCGTTGAACAGCTCCTCGCCCAGGATCTGCTTCATCTCGGACACGGTGGCACGGGGATGCAGGCCGTTGGAGAACATGAACAGGATGTCCTTCTTCTCCACGCCGGCGGCGTACAGCTCATCCAGGCAGGCCCGGATGGACACCTTCCGGTGGGAAGTGGGCTGGCAGCCGCCCTTCACGATGTCGGGGATGACGAAAACCACGGTCTTGCCGGGAGCGGCCAGCTCCTTCAG
>NZ_CAJFGT010000101.1:0-6815 GCF_904377885.1 Flavonifractor sp. An112
ACTCCGAGTCCAGAATGACTTCTTGAGAATAGGATTCATTCAAATCCCCAATGAAGGAAATGCGATACCGATTGCCCCGGTAATCGGTGATCCCCTCCAATGCCTTTTTCTTCAAAGGATCATATACAATGGTCTGAATTGTAGGATGCTGTCCTTGACGTTCACACATGATTCTGGCATTGATCGCCGCCTCAACGTTCCGGCCATCATCCCCCAGCGCTACAAAGACGTGGCTGATTGGTCCGATGGTATGAAAGCAGTCCGCATACCGGGCGGTTTGCACATCCATTCCTCCATGGATCACAATATGATACTGCGCTTCGCCCGGCGTAGCGGTTCCGTTGCGCTCCGGCGCCATCAATTCCGGACACAGCGCGGTAAACCGCTCCTCTGCGTCATTTCTTTGGTCAAAGACGTGAATTTTTACCTGATACCCGTCCATTTGACAAAACCAGGATAAGGCTTTCAGCATCTCCGTGCCATACCGGCCCAAACCAATCAGTACCACCGATATCAGCTTATAGGTCCCGCAGTCTATGGCCCCCTCAAACAGAGAACCGCCTTCCCGGTACAGGGTCTGACTGATCAGAGACCGGATCACATTCACTCTCCGGACCCGCATTCCGCCATCCACAGCAGTCTGGAACAAAACCTCGCTTTCCACCCTGGTGGAGAAAACATACAGGCGGAAATTGGGGAGGTTTTTATACGCCTCCACCAACTTGATGGACTGCTCAATATTTTCGGACTCATTCTCCCCTATCGCAATTAAAGACACACAGCTTCTCTTGCTGTGGACGTTCCAGCTGATATCAACGATGTCCTTTTTGAAGCAGACCGCTTTCAGCTCTCTTGCCTTCTCACACAGCTCAAAGATAGACTCCTCATGGTTCTCAAATACATCCATAAAAACAAGCAGACAGCGTCTGTCCTTCTTCTGGATGCTTCGCGCCAGAACCAGAGCCTGCTCGTTCAGTTCGGAAAAAACATAAACGTCGGTCCCATAGTGAAACAGCAAGGAGCGATAAGCGGAAATATTCTTAAAAAAGGACAGGACAAAGCCGAAGGTAAGAGCGGGAGCCAGTACATACAGCACTGCGGCAACAACCGAGTACCCGGTACGCACCACACCGTCTGGTAAAGCGGAGGTAAATGCCAGTACACCGTCAAACTCCCCATCCAGCACAAACAGCCTCATGGTACTGTGAATGGACAGCAGCAGGCTGTTTATCCCTCTCACAAAATCCTTTGGAAACTGCTCCAGATGAAGGGGGAGAAACAGCAGGACCGCAGCAAGGAATACCCCGGCCAGGACGCACTTGACCGGCGACAGAAACCGCCCCCGCTGATAGGGCGCTCTATATATCCTGACAGCGGCAATCAGGCTGCCCGCCAGAAACAGCACCGAAAGGTAAAAACAACAATATGCCCACATATCAATTTCCTTCCTGTGAGGCGGCCTGTCCGCCATACAGCTTTTTAGACTCGCTCATGCCTCCGGGAACAGGTCCAGACACAGCGAACCTTCTGAGTGGAAATAGGTATACTGACTGACCGGATAGCCTGCCTGCTCCAGCACAGCGGTCATAGCCTCCCCGTCCTGTACCAACTCCATCAGCTGACCATATACCGCCTCATCTGCGGCCAGTACAGTAAGGCTTCCGCCAGTCTGAGAGGAGAAGATCCGGACCAGTTCTTCTGTGTTGAACTGCTCCAGCACCCAGCCGTTGCGGTAGTGGTAATTGCACGCCACCGCGGAACTGGGCGTCATCTCCGCGCCTCGCTCCGGCTCCGCAAAATGGGTAGAGGCCATACGCTCACTGGTAACTGCAAACCAGCTGTAAGTATGTCCATCCGGATGGGTCTCCTGGTCGTCCCATGTCACGTCGGTATAATATACCTCCCCATCCAGAACCACCTTTGTCCAGGCATGGGACTGGGCACCTGTTCCATTGTCAGCAGTACCTCGCACGGTCTCAGCCTGGATGCCGGCCCGGCGCAGGAGGTACACGTAGGCCTGACTGTATCCGGAACACACACACCGTCCATTTACCAACGCACCGTACAGGTCCTGATCGCTGCCGTCGCTGCTGCTCTGATATACAATGTGATCACACAGCCAGTCATGCAGGCTCAGGGCAGTCTCATAGTCTCCCGCCCCTTCCGGAATGGCAGCCAGCGCCTGGGCCTCCGCTTGCTCCACCTGTTCCCGTCGGGCGGTCAGATCCGTATATTTCCAGTCAAATTCCACCTGATACTCCGTATCGCTGCCAGCCAATTCGTAGCCTTTCAACCAGAAGAATTCCGGCTGACGCTGGAGCTGTTCCAGCACTTGCCCGATTTGCTCCATGCTCATATCTTCCGCTGTAAAGTTCACCACCTGCTGCTGCCCGTCTACCTGCTCATAGAGATATTGGTAGAGGATACTCTCCGGATCTTCCTTCTCAGGGCGCTCTGTAACGACCACAGACGGCGTCTGAAGACTTGTCGTGACCTGAGGTAAGGGTAATTCTGTTTCAATCGGAGAGGCCGCTGTAGACCCTTCCTTGGGCGAGAGCAGCATCCGCACCAGCACCACACCTATGCCTATCACCAGAAACAAAACAATCAGCAGCACCACACCGGAGGCGCTCCGCCTGCGTCTCTTCGATCTTCTCTTTTTCTTCATATCCGCTCTTCCCCTCTCCACCATACTGTTGTTCTACATTTTTCTCATTATACCATATCATATGATATTTTCCAGTATATACAAAGAAGAAAACCGGTTACCTTCCGATAACCGGTTCTCTTCTTGTCCAAACAATATAGATGCAAACTAAGACTAGCAGCCCAAGCAGTGAGCGGCGCATTTACGCCAAACATTTTGATTGCTCAAGAAATCAAAAAGAAAACCGACTATCTTTCGATAGTCGGTTTTTGGAGGCGACACCCAGATTCGAACTGGGGGTGGAGCTTTTGCAGAGCTCTGCCTTACCACTTGGCTATGTCGCCATATGGATAAAAGGAAGGGCGGACCTTCCTTTTATCATTTTTGGAGCAGGTGACGAGGCTCGAACTCGCTACCTCCACCTTGGCAAGGTGGCGCTCTACCAGATGAGCTACACCTGCATCTGTTTCCATCCTATGAAAAGAACGGAACACATATGCCTGGATTTTAAAGGTGCCCCTGGTGGATACCTTGCGGTATCCACCAGGAACGGTGGTGCCTCCGGCCGGAATCGAACCAGCGACACGGGGATTTTCAGTCCCCTGCTCTACCAACTGAGCTACAGAGGCGAATGGCGACGCGGAAGGGACTTGAACCCTCGACCTCCGGCGTGACAGGCCGGCGTTCTAACCAACTGAACTACCGCGCCAGACGGTAGGGGGTACGGGAGCTCCCAGAAAGGGAGTGGTGGGAACAACAGGGCTCGAACCTGTGACATCATGCTTGTAAGGCATGCGCTCTCCCAGCTGAGCTATGCTCCCTCGTTCTTCTTTCGCTTTCGTTTGGCTGTCGGGCCAAGCGACGAAAGTTATTATACAAGAACGACCCCCAGTTGTCAACAACTTTCTTCGATTTTTTTCAAAAAATCAAATCGAATTCAGAAGGCCTTGCAATTCCTCGCCTGTAAAGTCATAAACCTTGTCACAAAACTGGCAGGTAAGCTCCGCTTTGCCCTGATCTTTGATGAGAGACTCCAGTTCTTCCCGGCCCATACTGATGAGGGCGCGGGTCACCCGCTCACGGCTGCAATAGCAGCGGTACTCCACCGGCTCCTCACTGAGGACCTCCAGGTCAAAGGCAGACAGAACACGCTCCACCAGGCTGCGGGCACTCTCACCGTTGCGCATAGCCTCGGTAACGGGGCCCACCTTGGCAATGCCCTCTTCAATAGCAGTAATAACGCTGTCGTCTGCACCAGGCAGCAGCTGAATCAGATAACCACCGGCGCACAGCACACTCTGATCCACGTCCACCAGCACACCCAGGGCGCAGGCGGAAGGGATCTGCTCACTTTCCGCAAAATAAGAAGTGATATCCTCGGCAATCTCACCGGATACCAGAGGGATGGTACCCACATAGGGCTCCTTCATGTTCATGTCCTTGATGACGGTAAGAGAGCCGTCCTTGCCCACAGCAGAACCCACATCCAGCTTGGCAGGGCCCTTCAAAGGCAGATCAACCAGGGGGTTGACCACATAGCCCCTGGCATTTCCGGCGCTGTCGGATACCACAGTAATGCCCCCCAGAGGTCCGTCGCCCTTGATCCGCAGAGTGACAGAGCCGTTTTCCTCCTTCAGCTGGTTGCCCATCATGGAGGCGGCCATCAGGGAGCGGCCCAGAGCCGCAGTAGCCACCGGCAGGGTCTTATGGATCTGTCTGGCCCGCTCCACCATGGCCCGGGCGGAAATGGCCGAGGCCTTGACGGGAGCGTCCTTGGCCAGAACGCGAATGATCGAATCTGACATACGTTTAAAATTCCTTTCGTGCGGCGAAAAAGATGCGCTGTTCCCCCGGTTCGGGGCGGCGCATCTTCAGTTCGCCATATTGCTTGATCTGCCGGAAACCGGCCTGGCGCAGCATCTGCTCCAGCTCTTCCGGCTCATAGGCGTATTCCTCATGGACCTCCTCCATCCGGCTCCACAGTCCATTCTCCTCCCGGCAGAAGATATCAAAGCCGTAGGTACAGATACGCCGGCGGGGCGAGTATTCCGCCCGCCAGATACAGCAGGCGTCCTCGTCCTCATCCATGAAAAGCTGACCGTCCAGCCCCTTGAGCTTGTCCGGGGTATTGATGTCAAAGAGGAACAGTCCTCCCGGCATCAAAAAGGTATGGACCCGCTGAAAGGCCCGTGCCAGTTTTTTGGGCTGGGTAACATAGTTTACACTATCCAGACAACAGACACAGGCGTCGATGGTACCATACAGGTCCAGCTTCTCCATGGCCTGGTGCAGAAAGATAGGAGGAATCCCCTCCACGTCCCGGGCCTTCTCGGCTGCCTGGGCCAGCATCTCCTCCGACAGGTCGGCGCCGATCATCTCGTACCCCCGCTGGGCCAGCTCACAGGTCAGGGTACCAGTACCGCAGGCCAGGTCCAGCACGGTATGGATGGGCAGCTTACTGCGGGCAAAGTGCTTCTCCAGATAGTCGGCCCAGGCGGCGTAAGGAACGTCGGCTGTAAAACGGTCATAACAGCCGGCCAGATATTCATACGCCATTGCCGCTCTGCTTCTCCTTGATCCGGGGCAGCACTGCCTGATAGCCGTCGGCACCGTACTGCAAAGACCGGTTCACCCGGCTGATGGTGGCGCTGGAAGCGCCGGTGCGCTCCAGAATGTCGTTGTAGATCATGCCCTCGGACAACAGCATTGCCACTTCAAAACGCTGTTCCATGGCCCGCAGTTCCGCCACCGTACAGAGATCGGAAAAGAACTTCCGGCACTCGTCCAGGTCCTTCAGGGTGAGGATCGCTTCATACAGCAGATCACTGTGTTCCCGCTTTTCGTTTTTCGTCATAGAGTATTTGACCTCCTGATGATTCTCTTTCGGAAACCGGCGGGCAGCTTCCTAGCCGCCCGTTTTTCTTATTTTATCAAAGTGAAGTGTGGAAGTAAACCTCTTTTTTTACTTTTCCAACAAAACGCGGTGTTCTGGAAGGTGATGGCAATCATTTTATGACATTTTTTCTCTTTTTTTGCCTTGATTCAAGGGAGAAAGCGTACTATAATACCGCATGGGGAATGATATCCCCATGGATTGCCGACGGGAAAAGGCCAATGCGCGAATCCCCGCGGCAGGAGGAATCCAATATGGTGAAAGCAATTGTAGGCGCCAACTGGGGTGACGAAGGCAAGGGCAAGATCACCGATCTGCTGGCGGAGAAGTCCGATGTAGTCATCCGCTTCCAGGGAGGCGCCAACGCAGGCCATACCATTATCTGCGATTATGGTAAATTCGCTCTGCATCAGCTGCCATCCGGCGTATTCTACTCCCACACCACCAACATCATCGGCAATGGTGTGGCCCTGGATGTAACGAAATTTGCTGCTGAGCTCAAGCATCTGGAGGACGGCGGCGTACCTGCCCCCCACATTATCGTGGATCAGCGGACTCAGTTGCTGATGAGCTACCACGTGCTGCTGGACAGCTGCGAGGAGGAACGCCTGGCCGGCGCCGCCTTCGGCTCCACCAAGTCCGGTATCGCTCCTTTCTATTCCGACAAGTATGCCAAGATCGGTATTCAGGTGGCCGATCTGTGGTATGAGGACCGTCTCAAGGCTCAGCTGGAACATATCTGTGCCCTGAAAAACGTTCTTCTGGAGCATCTGTATCATAAGCCTCTTCTGGACCCCAAGGATCTGTTTGAGGAACTGATGGGCTATAAGAAGATCCTGGAGCCTTACGTGGGCGACGCGGTCAGCTTTGTGCACCAGGCCCTGAAGGAGGGCAAGCAGGTGCTGCTGGAGGGTCAGCTGGGCTCCATGAAGGATCCCAACCTGGGCATCTGCCCCATGACCACCTCCTCCCACACGCTGGCCGGCTTCGGTACTGTGGGCGGCGGAGTACCTCCCACGGCATTTTCCGACATCGTGACTGTAACCAAGGCCTATTCTTCCGCTGTGGGCGCCGGCGCTTTCGTCAGCGAACTCTTCGGGGATGAGGCCGAGGAGCTGCGCCGCCGGGGCGGCGACGCCGGCGAGTACGGCGCTACCACCGGTCGTCCCCGCCGGGTGGGCTGGTTTGATGCCGTGGCTACCCGGTACGGTTGCATGGTGCAGGGTACCACTCAGGTGGCTCTCACCGCCATTGACTGTCTGGGCTATCTGGATG
>NZ_CAJFGT010000102.1:0-6739 GCF_904377885.1 Flavonifractor sp. An112
CGAGGAGATGGTGGAGAAGGCCAAGCGGGAGGTGGACGCCACCATCAAGGCCGAGGGCGAGCGGGCCGTCTTCGAGACCAACGTCCACGGCCTGCACCCCGAGCTCATCAAGCTGCTGGGCCGGATGCGCTACCGCACCAGCTACGGCCAGAACGTGCTCAACCACTCCATCGAGGTGTGCCATCTGGCGGGCCTGCTGGCCGCCGAGATCGGCGCCGACGTCACCGAGGCCAAGCGGGCCGGCCTGCTCCACGACCTGGGCAAGGCCATCGACCACGAGGTGGAGGGCTCCCACGTCCAGATCGGCGTGGAGCTGGCCCGGAAATATCGGGAGAGCGAGAACGTGATCCACGCCATCCAGGCCCACCACAACGATGTGGAGCCCCAGACGGTGGTGGCCTGCCTGGTCCAGGCGGCCGACGCCATCTCCGCTGCCCGGCCCGGCGCCCGGCGTGAGAACCTGGAGAACTACATCAAGCGTCTGGAGAAGCTGGAGGAGGTCACCTCTTCCTTCCCCGGTGTGGAGAAGTCCTACGCCATCCAGGCTGGACGGGAGGTCCGCATCATGGTGGCGCCCGACAAGGTCAGCGAGGACCAGATGGTGCTGCTGGCCCGGGACATCGCCAAGAAGATCGAGGAAGAGCTGGAATACCCCGGCCAG
Source organism: Flavonifractor sp. An112 (assembly GCF_904377885.1). Lineage (NCBI taxonomy): Bacteria > Bacillati > Bacillota > Clostridia > Eubacteriales > Oscillospiraceae > Flavonifractor > Flavonifractor sp. An112. The sequence goes on from NZ_CAJFGT010000102.1 coordinate 662, forward strand.
ATCAAGGTGAACATGATCCGGGAGACCAAAGTGGTGGATTACGCCAAGTAATCAAAGAGAGTAAACCGGCGGGCTGCGTCAGCGGCCCGCCGGTTTAGATTGTCGGAAAAGATCTCTGGCCAAAGGCTTCGGAGGGAAGGATAGTGTGAAAGGGAACCGTCAGGGTTCCCTTTCGCGTGCAATCAAACAACTTTTGAGGACTTATGAAAGGCCTCAAAAGTTTAGCAGCCTGCCCAAAAAGTGGCTGCGCCCACTTTTTTGGCAGGCTGAACCGGCGGGCTGCTGATGCAGCCCGCCGGTTTTTGTTTAGATGCCTTTGTATTTTCGCCGGGTGGCGATGCCTCCCCGGATGTGGCGCTCGGCCTTGTTCTCCTCCAGCACCCCCTTTACCTGGAGGTACAGGGGCCGGTTGAAGGAGGGCAGGCGTTCACTGAGGTCCTTATGTTTCGTCGTTACGAATTAGAACGGTTTCGTCCAAGCCCAAATCACCGAACAGGCGCAGATAAATATCCACGTTCCCGTCCTTATCCACTTCGATCTTCTGGATGATCCGCTTCAGTTGGGCGTTGGTCATCTGACGCACATCGGCAATGTCCTCGATCTCCCGGAAGGTCTGATTCAGAATAGATTCCAGTTGTTCCCCTTTGGTGAGATGGTAAGATACCATTTTCAGCTCGTTTTCCAGCCGCTCAATCTCTTTGCGCATCCCGCCGATCTTGTCGTTCAATTCCTCTCTGCTGATGAGGTCATCGGCGTACATATCCATATATTTCTGCCTGGTCTTTTGCAGCTTGGCGAGCTGGGAAGTCAGTTCCTTTTCATAGTTCAGGTTTTCATCCTTTGCCCTGTAGACCCGCTGGAATTCCCCTACCACATAGCGGATGACATTCTTCTTTGCTTTCAGCAGCCCGGCGAAGTATTCCTGCAAAACCTCAATGAGTTCCTCCTCGTCTACCGTCACAGCGTTGGGACAGTTGTCTGCCCCTTTGCCGTTGTGGCCGGAGCAGACCCAGCGGACATAGGTGTTCTTATAGGTGCGGACAGTCCGCCGGAAGGACCAACCGCATTCTTTACATCGGATCAGAGTGGAGAACAGATACTTATTGCTTTGTCTCATTTTTTCCACTTTGAACTGACGTCCTCGCTCCTCCATCATACGCTGAGCCTGTTCAAAGGACTCCGGGTCAATAATACGCAGTTCCGGACGTTCTACGACCATCCATTCCGAGACATCCTTGTCTGCCCGCTGGCCGGTCAAAAAGTCAGTGACCTCCTGTTTGCCGTTGATAATCTTCCCCGTATAGAGTTCATTGGTCAGGATACGGCAGACGCCAGCCTGGCTCCATTGGCAATTTCGCTTGGTACGCAACCCCCGCTCGTTGAGCAGGATAGAGATTTTAGCTGCACCGTAGCCATCTTTGAGGTACCACTGGTAAATTTGGCGGATCACCGCAGCCTCTTTCTCATTGATAGCAAGATTGAAGTAGTCACCAATGGTCTTATCGTACCCGTAGACAATGTTGGGGACGCGGCCTTTTTCCGCGTTCATCTTCTTGCCGAATTTCACGCGCTTGGAGGTGTTGGCGCTCTCCTCCTGGGCCAGAGCCCCGAAGATGGTCAGCACAAATTCGCTGTTGCCCATGCTGGTCATGTTGGCGGTCAGGAACTGCGTTTCAATTCCTAGTGCCTTTAATTTACGAACATTTTGTAAGAGGTCAACGGTATTTCTAGCAAAGCGTGAAATGTCTTTGACTACCACCATCTCAAAAAGCCCATGCTCTGCATCCGCCATCATCCGCAGGAACTCCTTGCGGTTCTTTATTTTTGTCCCGGAAATACCCTCGTCGGCATAGAGGCGCACAAGATTATCTCCAGTGCGTTTGGTATATTCGGAAAAGAACTCTTTCTGCGCTTCCAGGCTGTTGAGTTGATCTTCCTTGTCGGTAGAAACGCGGCAGTAAGCAGCGATGTTCATAGCAAAACCTCTCTGTTAAAATCAAGCCTTCCTGTTGCATCTTTATTTTATCATGAAGTGATTAATAGTACAACAGGAAAAGGGACACCCCACTCATGCAGGGTGTCCCTCACTGTCCTTTTTTCTGGCGTCATCCGGCCCATCGGCGGCTTGCTGTATGGCAAGCCGTACCTTTTCCTGACTTGCTTCCACAAAAACTTTTAATATGTAATCAGCGGTGGCTACCGCTGAATTTGGATTGTGAAACCGGTAATTTAGCCTGCGCTCCTTCACAGCAGTAGCTCACCTCCTGTTTCCAAGGCTTTATCCCCAATATATGCGTACCGTTGTAAAAAATGTCCCCTCTCTACGGGCTACATCTGTGATATAATAAGTAATAACAACCTTTATCGCCTCAACATGTGGTCAATTTCCAGGTCTATCTGGGGACGCAGGATACGAGCCTTGTTTTGTGCCTCTAGTTCCCGCCTGCGCGCTCCGGCAGGTGTGATCTCTCCTCGCTGTTCCTTTTGCCAATTCACTAACGAGAGATGGTTGACTGGTTCTCGGCCATAGCGACCTTGCACGAAGAGACTTTCGTGGCTGACTCGGACATCTAGACCGTTGCGCTCATAGGCTAGATTTTGGACAAGTGCCCATTGCTCCCGCCAGATATCAATGTATTTCCGCTTATTGTGTTCACGGTCTTTCCTCTTGCTGAACCCATCCAACTCTACTGTGCGGGTGGGAACGATGATATGAACATGGGGATTATTCCTTGAAGGATCTTGATAGTTGCGTCCTTCGTGTATTGCAGCGATTGCACATAGTCCTTGACTCAAGAAGTTTGTCTCTATGAATTCACTGATGATCTGAATTAATTCCTGCCGGGGGAGTTCGTTTGGGAGTGACCCTTTAAACTCCCTTGCAGTTCGGGCATCATAGCGGTGCTCTGCTTCCTCAATGGCGTTGCAGAGATGCTGGAGGTCGTGGAATGCAGGCGGTGCATTGGCAGGCTGGAATATATTGTAATATAGTACATCTTTTCGCTGCTTGTAGTAGGTCGTACTCTGATAGGGGTCGCACAGTCGTTTACCACTGATATAGTTTGCCAAACGAGTAACAGAGCGGCCCTTGCCGCGGCTGATGACTTGCACTTCGAGATGGTAGTTAGCCATGGATACCGTTCCTTTCTCTAGACTTTTTTCTGCCTGTCCACTTACACATCGATGTCCTAGGAGATAGTTGACGCTTTGCTGCTGGCATTATCTTGGAGCTGCTGAACCAGATCACGCCTGTTGGAGAGGTAGGACAGGAGGACTTCTATATGTCGAAATCGTTCCTGTGTTTCAGTCTCTGTTCTTTCTGGGACGATCTCGCTCAGCTCCGGGAAGTATTTCAATACCAAGCCGCCGAGGATATACTTATGCAGTTCTTTCATGGTAATTCCTCCTTAAAACGCAAAAAAGCCCCGGGGCTTTCCCCGAGGCCATCGTAGCTTATAGTATACAGTTCAAGGTTCGGGCGGTCCGGAAGGCGGGAAAAGGTCCAGAGCCAGCAGAATGGCCACCCGGACCCCCTCCCGGAAGGCGCCCTCTACAGAAGCCGTCTCCCGCTTTACAAAAACTTCCTCCAACCTGTCCAGCAGATCGGCCGCCTCCCGGTCCAGCTGTTTGCGCAGTTCCTCTGACAAGGCTATCATCTCCTCCGAGCATTGGGTGTACACCGGCTCCCCGTAGCGGAAGCCGTCCTCCATCAGCCGCTCCATCATAGGTAAATCTCCGGCCGGGCGAAGCGGCGGCGGTACCGCTCCAGCTGCTCCGGCGTCAGGCTCTCAAAGTCCTCGCTGTCCGGCGGGGCGGCGCACGGAAAGAAGGTTCCTGCGACAATGTCGTAGATCTCCCCGTTGTCCAGCCGCAGGCAGCGGTTGAGGGGCAATCCCACCAGTTTGCCCTCCTCGTGACAGATGAGGGCCACCGGCTCTTCGAAGGGGTAGACCGCCTGGATGGGCCCTCCTACCGCTCGCTGCATAGCCTCCAGGGTGTTGTCCAGTTCTGCCGCCCGGGGCGGCTCCAGGGGTGGGACCAGCAATACGTTCATAACCATACCTCCAGATAAAAGGATAGCCCAGGAAGCATATGCTCCCTGGGCTTCATGGTTATAGTATATAGCTGTACGCTTGCCAATTCCGGAATATGCAATTCCCATCTAAAACAACACGACTCTCAAACACCGTCACGGGGCTGGAAGTAGCATCGTTGGTTTGACTACCATCTAAAACAACACGACTCTCAAACTCTTCGGAGAGGGCCAGGACGCTATCATGGAACTGATGCCAGGAGAACGCTATACCAAGCGACTGGAACTGTAAAGACCGGTTCTGGACGCTTTGTTGGTATGGGCAAATGAGTCCAGCGCCAAAACCGCGCCCAAGTCTGCCCTGGGCAAGGCCCTGCACTATCTGGGGGAGCAGTGGCCCTACCTGGTACGCTATCCCGGTGCTGCTCTCCATGGGCAAGGAGCACCTCTACGTGTGGGATAAACAGCCCGGCATGCTCCACGAGGACGAGGCCGCCTTCCGCCTCCAGGCCCTGTGCCAGAACGAGCACATGCACGCCACTCCCGTGAAGGAGGGCAAGATCGAGCTCATCGCCGATATCGGCGGCCTGTTCCGGGTGGACGTGGCACGCCTCAACGCCCTCAACGGGGAGGACGAGATCATGATCGCCACCCGCCACACCAACACCGCCGTCCACCAGGGGGACAAGCTGGCCGCCTACGGCATTGAGGTGACGGAGCACTGCCTCCCCGGCGACGACAGGACCGCCATCACCGCCGCCGCCCTGGACTACAAGGCCAGGGGGGTGGGCCTGATCCTGTGTACCGGCGGCATGAGCGTGGACCCGGACGACAAGACCCCCAGGGCCAACAGGGACACCGGCGCGGAGATCGTGTCCTACGGAGCCCTGGTGCTCCCCCGCATCACCGCCGGGGTGCGGGTCAGCCGGGCCGACCTGAAGGCTCTGGGCCCCGGCGGGCTGTGCCTGGGCTGTCCCCAGTGCCGCTACCCCGTCTGCCCCTTTGGTAAATCGTAAAATCGGAAACAGAGAGGTGCGAGCATGAAAACCGTTGCTGTACTTATGGCCGGAGGAAAATCAAGCCGCATGGGCAGCGACAAGGCGCTCATGTCCATCGGCAGCCGCCCTCTGGTCTCCATTCTGGCGGAGCGATGGCAAGGGGTATTTGACGCGCTGGCCCTTTCCGTAGATCATACGAAACGCTTTGCACACTTGGGGCTGGATGGTATTCAGATGGTGGAGGACGCCCGCCCCGGCGGAGGGCCTATGGCCGGGCTAGAGACCATTATGGGTGCCATCCCAGCCGACCGGTATTTTCTGATTGCGGTGGATCTGCCGTTTTCCTCCCCAAGCCTGGCTCATGTCATCTGCAAAGAAATTGGAAACTCTGACGTGTGTCTCATCCGGCGCCGGAACGGGAGGCTTGAACCGCTCTTCGCGCTATATTCCCGCCGGTGCTTTCCGCACATCGCGGCGTCTCTTGGCCGGGGAGAACGCTCCTTTCAGCACGGGCTGTTCCCCCATATCTCTGTTCGGGAAATCACGGAGGACCGCGGAGAGCGTGGTCTATGAAAAAGCACCTTTACATGAACGGACCTGTTGCAAAATGAATATGCTGCACAAAATCCCGTCATTCTGAGGAAACGGCCGCCCGGTGGGCGGCCGTTTTTCGTGGGAATCTGCCTTTCTTACAGGAATGTGGATTGTCACGCCAGTGTGCGCGCTGGCTCACAATGACAGGCATGTGCAAAATGTCAATTTTGCAACAGGCCCTATTTATGGACTCATTTTGCAGCGGGTCCCTGGTCCTGTATTCTGCTTTCCGTTGCCGGCTCTCTTGGCAGCCAACGCAGCATGGCTTACTTGCTGTAGTCGTAGAAGCCGATGCCGGTCTTGCGGCCCAGCTTGCCGGCGCGGACCATCTTCCGCAGCAGCAGGGAAGCGCGGTACTTGGGATCGTGGGTCTCGTTGTACAGGGTGTCCATGATGGCCAGGCACACGTCCAGGCCCACCAGATCGCCCAGAGCCAGGGGGCCCATGGGGTGG
>NZ_CAJFGT010000103.1:0-6332 GCF_904377885.1 Flavonifractor sp. An112
GCTGATGAAGCAGTTCATGGACGTGGTGCGGGAGAACCGGGCCCTGCGGAAGAAGGTGGAGGAGGGGCTGATGAAAGCCCACGGCTCCTTCACCGTGGCCTCCGCCCTCATGTCTTCCGAGATGCTGGAGCAGTCCCTCCTGTACCCCAAGCAGAGCGTGGAGCTGGACATGACCTTCCAGAACATCATGAGCGTCAACGTGCCCGTCTACCAGTTCCGCACCAAGAGCGACGACGCCGGTGAGATCTACCCCTACGGCTTCGCCGCCACCTCCGGCGAGCTGGACGGCGCGGTGGACGCCCTGTCCGGGGTGTTCCAGGATATGCTCAAGCTGGCTGAGATCGAAAAGACCTCCCAGCTGCTGGCGGAGGAGATCGAAAAGACCCGCCGCCGGGTCAACGCCCTGGAATATGTGAAGATCCCCCAGATGGAGGAGGCTATCAAATATATCTCCATGAAGCTGGACGAGAACGAGCGCTCCAACACCATCCGTCTGATGAAGGTGAAGGATATGCTCCTCAAGGAAGCCATCGAGGAACGCCAGGAGGCCGACGCCCGCGCGGTGGAAGCCTTTGGCGGAAAACAGGAAGAGGTATAACGATCATAAAAAAGACGGTCCCCACCGGGACCGTCTTTTTTTGTGGCATAAGCGCAAAAAACCGGGGCGGCCCACACTGGGCCGCCCCGGTTTGCATACCGGCTTATTCGGCGGAGATCATATAGTAGTACACAGGCTGACCGCCGGAGAGCAGGGTGATTTCGGCGTTGGGGCAGCACTCGGTGAAGAGCGCCAGAGCCTTCTGGGCGTCGTCCTCGGACACATCCTCGCCGTAGAAGATGTTGATAAACTCGGCGGACTGCTGGGCGTCAGCCTCGGCCAGACGGCGCAGCAGGGTGTCCAGATTCTGGTCGGTGCCGAAGAGCTGGTGCTCGGTGAGGGCCAGGTAGTCCCCCTGCTTGATGGCGAAGCCGTCAAAGTCGGAGTCCCGGGCGGCGTAGGTGATCTCGGAGGTGTGGACGTTGCCGATGGCCTCGGTCATGGCGGCCACATTGTCCTCCTGGGAGGCGTCCAGATCCATGACCATCAGAGCGGAGATGCCCTGGGGTACGGTCTTGGTGGGGAGAACCACCACCTGCTTGCCCTCCGCCAGAGGGATGCACTGCTGGGCGGCCATAATGATGTTGCCGTTGTTGGGCAGCACGAAGACGATCTCCGCCGGGGTGGCGTCGATCACTTTCATAATGTCGTCGGTGGAGGGGTTCATGGTCTGACCGCCGCTGATGACGCCGTCGGCCCCCAGATCCTTGAATACGGCGGCCAGGCCGTCGCCGGCGGCCACCGCCACCACGCCGTATTTCTTCTCGGGGGCCGCGATCTTCCGGCCGCCCTCGTGGTGGTCGTGGTCGTCCTCTTCCAGGTCGTCGGTGCTCTGGATGTGGCGACCGGCGGCCAGGTCCTCCGCCTGGGTGCGCATATTCTCAATCTTGGCCAGCTCCAGGGTACCGTACTTCTGGGCCTCGGTGAGGGCGGCGCCGGGAATGTCGGTGTGGACGTGGACCTTGAAGCAGTCGTCGTCCTCGCCGATGACCAGGCTGTCACCGATGCTGTTCAGGTAGGCCTCGAAGGAGGTCAGCTCCTTGTTGGTGGTCTTGCGGACGATGAACACCGTATCGAAGGTGAAGGTGATCTCCTCGGCGGCGATGGCGGCGTAGTCGGTCTTGGTCTCCGTCTTGCTCTCCTCGCCTCCCTCAGGCAGGGGCAGGCCCCGCAGGGAGTCCAGCATACCCTGGAGGATCACCAGGAAGCCCTTGCCGCCGGCGTCCACCACACCCGCCTTCTTGAGGACGGGGTTCATCTCGGTGGTGTGCTCCAGGGCCACCTGGCCCTCGGCAATGGCGGCCTCCAGTACGGCCTCGGGGTCGTCCGGGGTCTTGCGGGCGGCGTCGGCAGCCCGGGCGGCGGCCAGACGGGACACGGTGAGGATGGTGCCCTCGGCGGGCTTCATAACAGCCTTGTAGGCGGCGGCCACGCCGAAGTCCAGGGCAATGGCCAGATCCCGACCGTCGATGGTCTCCTTGTCCTTCACGGCCTTGGAGAAGCCCCGGAACAGCAAGGACAGGATGACGCCCGAGTTGCCGCGGGCGCCCCGCAGCAGGGCGGAGGCGTTGGTAGCGGCGGCCTCGCCTACGGTACGGGGTTGTTTTTTCTTCAGCTCAGCGGCGGCGGTGGAGATGGTCAGACCCATATTGGTACCGGTGTCGCCGTCAGGCACGGGGAATACGTTCAGCTCGTTGATCTGCTGTTTTTGAAGATTGATGGAGGCTGCCGCGTGGATGATAGCCTGGGCAAAGGACGCTCCGTCAATGCGCTCTCTCATGTCTGTGTTCCTTCCTTTCAATGGGCGGACCGGCCTCAGCCGATGACCATGGAATCGATGCACACGTCCACGTTGCGCACTTCGGCGCCGGTGGTACGCTGCACGATATAGCGGACCTCGCTCATAATGGAGCGGCTGACCGCCATCAGATTCACGCCGTTGTCCACGATGATATGCAGTTCGATGGAGACGGTGGAATCCTCATTGTAAGTGACTTTAACGCCCTTACCCATAGACTCCCGGCGCAGCAGGTGGACCAGGCCGTCCGCCTTGGAGCGCACCGCCATACCCTTCACGCCGTAGCAGTTGGTAGCGGCGGCGCCGGTGATGTTGGTAAACACTTCGCTGCTGATGGTGATCTCGCCCTGTTCGGTTTGCAGCTTCATTATCTGATCCCTTCCTTTCCTGGGGTGTCTGCATGGCATCCCCGTCAAAGCGGGGGAAAAGGTTCTATTGTTTGTCTTTTTATTGTATTCTATTTCACCACAAAATACAAGGGAAAAAAGTTTCTTCAAAGTGGGAATGTACACTTGTAATTTCCCACAAAAACGTGTACACTGTTCTCATCAGCACATTGCGTTCAACACAAAGGAGGCTGTTTGGATCATGAAAAAGTTTTTCTGCGGGATTGTGAAGTTTTTGGCCGTGCTGGCAGTGCTGGGCGCGGTGGTCTATGCTGTGGTGGCCTACTGGGACAAGCTCATGGAGCTGGTCTGCAAGGTGAAGGGCCTCATCTCCGGCAAGTGCGACGACTGCATGGAGGACGTGGAGTTCGCCGACTGGGAAGAGTAAGAAACTTGAAAAAGGGCCGCTGCCATGGGCAGCGGCCTTTTTTTACGTTTGAGGCGGTCGGCACAGCCGTCCGAAGTACCAGCCAGTGACCCCGTTCTTCTTCACCAAAGCCCGGTCGGCCAGCCGGCGGACAATGGACAGGATGTCCCCCGGCTCCACCGCCGGGCGGTAGTCGGTGGACTCCTTGCACAGGGTCTGGTCTCCGGAGCGGTAGAGGTAGTCGGTGAGTACGTCCACCTCCCGGCCGCTCTCCGGGTGGAGGCAGCGGCACAGGGCCCCGCCCCGCAGCAGCACCTCCACCTGACTGTGGCCCCAGCGCACATTCACCGACTGGGGCGTCTCCTCCTGTTTGTCCAGGGCCATGGCGGTGGGCAGACCGTCGCAGGAAAACCAGGTGAACCCCTCCCCCGGCTGCTGGGGCAGCACCAGGGCGTTGAGCTGGGCGTCCCGCTGGAGGGCGCAGCCGCCGTCGATGGAGACGATGTGCTGTTCCTCCGACACCAGCGGACAGGTGGTGGGGATGTGGGGGTGGTAGAGGGTCACCGGGGTGTGACCCACGATGCACCACCGGCGGAACCTGATGCCCCGGTCCAGGAAGTTGTCGTTTTTCATGCAGTCCCAGGCGGTCATGTCCTCCAGCCGGTCCTCGTCCCACACCCCGCCGTGGACAAAGAGATAGTCGGGGGTGAGCAGGATCTCGGGCATTGCCCGCAGGAAGGCCAGCTCCGGGCCGAAATGGTCCAGGATCACCTGCCGCAGGGCGGGCAGATCCTCCGGCGAGCGGGTCTCAAAGCCCGCCTCCTGGCCCATCTGGAGCAGGATGCAGCGGTTGCGCCACACGTTGAGGTAGTGGTGGAAAAATTCCGGCCGCACCTGGGGGGATTCCACAAATTCGGTGACCAGATCGTCGCAGTTGCCCTTGACGCAGTACACCGTCCGGCGGGTAGACAGGTCCATGACATAGCGCAGCACCGCCAGGCTGTCCTGGCCCTTTTCCACCAGATCACCCAGCAGTACCAGAATGTCGTCGGGGCCGTAGCCCGCCTTGTCCAGCAGGCCCTGGAACAGGGGCAGGCTGCCGTGAATGTCGCTGACCACCAGCACCCGCCGCCCGGCGGGGAATTCCAGCCGCTGTATCCGTGCTTTGCGCGCCATACCGGCCACCTCGCTTTATATGGAAACTGATTTCTGAGCCTGATACAACCGGGCGTATTCGCCGCCCTTGGCCATCAGCTCCTCATGGGTACCCTCCTCGGCGATGCCGCAGCCGTCGATGACCACAATGCGTCCGGCGGAGCGGATGGTGGACAGCCGGTGGGCGATGATGAGGGTGGTACGGCCCTGGGCCAGGGCGTCAAAGGCGGACTGGATGCGGGCCTCGGTGACGGTGTCCAGGGCGGAGGTGGCCTCGTCCAGAATGAGGATGGGCGGGTTTTTCAGGAAGATGCGGGCGATGGACACCCGCTGCTTCTGGCCGCCGGAGAGCATGACGCCCCGCTCACCCACCTGGGTCTGGAAGCCGTCGGGCATCTCCAGAATGTCGTCGTAGATCTCGGCCTTCTTGGCGGCCTCAATGATCTCCGCCTCGGTGGCGTCGGGCCGGCCGTAGCGGATGTTGTCGTAGATGGTGCCGGCGAAGAGGAACACGTCCTGCTGGACAATACCGATGTGTTCCCGCAGGTCGTGCTGCTTCAGCTCCCGCACGTCCTGGCCGTCCACCAGCACCCGGCCGCCGGTGACGTCGTAGAACCGGGGGATGAGCTGACACAGGGTGGACTTGCCGCCGCCGGAGGGGCCCACCACCGCCACCGTCTCGCCGGGGCGGACATGGAGGGTGATGTGCTCCAGCACCGGCTCGGGGGAGGACTCGTACCGGAAGGTCACGTCGTCCACCAGAATGTCGCCCTTCACGTCGGTGAGGGTGCGGGCGTCGGGGGCGTCCTGGATGTCGGGCTCCACCCGCATCAGCTCGGTGAACCGCTTGAAGCCCGCCATGCCCTGCATGAACTGCTCCACAAAGGCGGACAGTTTGCGGATGGGGGTAATGAAGGTGGTGACGTACAGGGCGAAGGTGGTGAGATCGATGAAGTCCATCTCACCCTTCATAATAAGGAAGCCGCCGAAGGCGATGACCACCACGGACAGGATGCCCATGAAGAACTCCATGCCCGACTGGTAGAAGGCCATGGTCTTGTAATAGCCACGCTTGGCCCCACGGAACTGGTCGTTGGCGGCGTTGAACTTGGCGCTCTCGGCGTCCTCGTTGGCGAAGGCCTTGGCGGTGCGCATCCCGGAGATGGAGGACTCCACCTCGCCGTTGATGCCGGCCAGCTTGGCCTTGACCTCGATGGAGGCCTTCATCATCTTTTTCCGGGTGAGGGCGGTAAAGAGGATGAAGATAGGGATGACGGCGAACACCATCAGGGCCAGCTGCCACTGGATGGTGAGCATGATGAAGAAGGCGCCCAGAATGGTCACCGAGGAGATGAACAGGTCCTCCGGGCCGTGGTGGGCCAGCTCGGTGATCTCAAAGAGGTCGCCGGTGACCCGGCTCATCAGCTGGCCGGTGCGGTTCTTGTCGTAGAAGGAGAAGGACAGATCCTGCATATGGGAGAACAGATCCCGGCGAATGTCGGCCTCCATCCGCACGCCCAGCAGGTGGCCCCAGTAGGTGACGATGAAGTAGAATACCCCCTTGAGCACATAGGCCAGAGCCAGGGCTGCCATCACGGCGAAGAAGGTGGCAAAGAGCTGGTTGGGCAGCAGGGTCTGCATGGACCAGCGGGACACCATGGGGAAGAGCAGGTCCACAACGCAGATCAGCAGGGCGCACACCATGTCCAGCAGGAACAGCTTCCAGTGGGGCTTGTAATAGGAGGCAAAAATTCGCAGATACCCCCGGTTTTTGAAGTCTTTTTGGTTGGTCATGACGCTCTCCTCTCAAAAATCCGTTACCTTACAGTATAGCCCGCTGCGGAGGGCTTTGTCAACTGAGAGCAAGCCCTCTGCCAAACCGGCCCACATGGGCTTGCCGGAGGGCCGGATAACAGGAAAAGGCGGTATGCGGGTAGTGTCAACAGTTTTTCGCAAATTTAGTTTGCAGTCTCTGGAATAAATGAAGTCAGTCAGCAATAGAGACATCCTCAAGGGCTGCCTCCAGGT
>NZ_CAJFGT010000104.1:0-6142 GCF_904377885.1 Flavonifractor sp. An112
CGCGCTGCTGACGCAGCGCGCCCCTGTCGGCATGGATCGTTACTTCTTCAGGTTCTGGGCAAAATTCATGAAGATCTGCGCCACTTCCGCCCGGGTGGCGGTGCCGGTGGGATCCAGCACGCTGCCGCCCTTGCCGGACAGCAGCTTGGAGCCTACCGCCCACTCCATAGCCTGGGCAGCCCAGGAGGAGGTCTTGGCGCCGTCGGTGAAAGCAGTCAGGTCGCCCTTGGCGGATACGTCATACTCCTTGTACTCGGCGTAGCGGTACAGGATGGTGGCCAGCTGCTCACGGCTCACAGTGTCGTTGGGAGCAAACACGGTGTCGCTGTAGCCCTTGACGATGCCCTTGGAGGCGGCCCAGTTCACAGCGTCGGTGTACCACACGCCCTGTTCCACGTCGGTGAAGGACAGGGTGGCCTCAGCCTTGGGCTGGCCCTCCAGCCGCCACAGCATGGTGACCACCATGGCCCGGTTGGTGGTCATGAGGGGAGCAAAGGTGGTGGTGGAGGTACCGTTCATCAGTTCCTTGTCATAGACGTACTTCACAGCCTCGTAGAACCAGTCGTTGGACTTCACATCGGTGAAGGGCAGATCCGTGCCCACAGAGCCGTCGTCCTTGGCGAAGGAGGCCTTTACGGTGACGGCAGAGGCAGGCATGGTGAAGGTGTACTTGCCGTCGCCCTTGTCGGTGAGCTTGAGCTCATTGCCGTTCTTGTCGGTGACGGTGAGCTTGTCCAGCTTACAGCCCTCGTCAGGCTTCACAGTCAGGGTGATGGTGAGGCCCTTGGAGGCGCGGGTACGGCTGGCGGTCACGGTACCGTCGTCCGCCTTCTCCACGGTGATGGCGTAGGAGGTGGAGGGCGTGCTGCCAGAGTCCTCGATGGCCTGCATGGCATCCTCCAGAGCGGCAGTGGCCGCAGTCACCTCTTCCATAGTGGCCAGAGGGCTGCCGCTGAGGGCACGGGCATAGACCACAGCCTGGAACAGGTCGCCTTCCAGACCAGTGCTGGTAAAGCCCAGGCCCTTCTGGGCCACGATTTCCTCCGCCTTGGCCAGCAGGTCGTTCAGAGCGGTCTTGTCCACAGCTTCATAAACCAGGAATTCCTGTACTTTGTAGACCGTACCGTTATTGCTGGCAATCCCCTGCAGCTTGACATAGCGGGCGGAGACAGGAGTCTCCAGTGTGATGGTCTCTCTGGCCTCCCGATTGTCGGCGACCTGAGCCGCCACATCCCAGTTCTCTCCATCCATGGAGGTGAGGATCTGGAAGTCCTTGCCCACGCCGTTGGAGCGCCACTGGATCTCCACCTGGGAGATGGTGCGGGCCTGGCCCAGATCCACCGTCAGAGCGCTGTCGGCGTGGTCGCCCTGCCAGTAGGAATAGATCTCAGAGGAGTTGTCATCGCTGGTGGTAAATGCCTCGCCGTCGATGGCCTTCATGGCAATGCTGGTGCGCTGTTCGCCGTCGTCGTAGCTATCCCCGGAAGCATAGGAATTGCTGCCGGCAGCGGTGTTCTGCGCCACGTTGACCAGTCCGTCATCGGCGTTGCCGGCCACTTCGGCGGCGGAGAGCGCCTTGTTATAGACCTTCAGGTTGGCCATCTGGCCGTGGAAGTCCTGTCCGATCTTCTCCAGCGGCAGCAGCACGGAGGAGTACATGGTGGAGATCGCGCCGGGAGCCAGACCGTCCTGGTCCGCTTTCTGAGACAGGAAGGTGACCAGCTGACCATTCACATAGAGCCGGGTGGCCTGGAAGGTGCCGACGATGGTCACCTTGACCGGGGTGCCGTCAGTGGGAACCTTGTAGTTGAAGTCGCGGGTAAAGTAGTTGACATCGGCGCTCATCTTGCCGTCATGCCCCGCCACCTGGATGCGGCCGTCATAGCCGGAGAAGAGAGAGGCCTCCTTGGTGTTCGCAGTGCCGTCCTCCCCGGTAAGCTTCAGGTCAAAGGACACGGTATAGGGATAGGACATGGTCTTGAGAGGCGTTGTCAGCAGGGTATTGCCGTCAAAGGCCAGCCAGCCATCCGTGACGGAACCGCCGGTCAGGGCGGCGTCATAGCCGTTGCCGCTGGCGTCGTAGACGGTCTTACCGTCTCCGGACACATTGGCAAAATCATAATCCAGCACCAGGGAGCTCTTGCTGTCGATCTCCATGGCGATCTGGGTGCCGGGGCCCTCCGCCAGCCGGCTTGCCCGCAGCTCATACTCGGTAAAGGTATCATCCTCATCCGTGCCGTTCCAGGTCTTTTCGCTGACGATGGCAATGGCCCGCAGAACACGCTGGTGCACATCCCGCTCGGTCATGCCCTCCTGGCTCTGGTCGCCCCAGATCACGGCCTTGGCGCCGATCAGGTTGGGCTCGCCCAGCAGGGGATCTCCGCCGCCGAACATGGTGGGATTCCAGTCATAGAACAGGTACTCCGCGTTGGGCACATCCCGGAAACGGCGGCCCGGATTGCCGTACAGGAAGGCGTCCCGGGCGTTGATGACCTGATAGCCCTCCGCGGTACGCTTGGCGGCATTGTCGTAGCTAGGGTACCAGATGTCCAGCTGATAGTCCTTGGCCAGTTCAGCAGGCGTCTTCTCCAGCACTTCGCCGGCGGTGGAGAAGCTGCCGGTCCCGGCGCCCCACATCCGGATTTTGGTATCCGCACCCAGGTTTTTCTGGATCACCTGGCGCATATTGTCGGCAAACTGTGCAAAGGCGTTATAAGTCTCTTTATTATGTACCCAGTACTCGTCGGCGCCGATATGGACCACAGGTCCGTAAACGGCGGGCTCTTCACCCCGGGTATACTCGTCCCACAGGGTGGAGGCAAACTTGAAGGCCCGGGTCTTGTTTTCGCCGATCAGATCCAGCAGCTCCTGATAACCGGAGTTACTGGTGGCATTGGACGCCAGCATGGTGCCGCCTTCCAGCCAGCCGATACCATCCGGATTTTCCTCAGCGTACTTGTTGTAGAGCAGGGAGTGGCCGGGCATATCCAGCTCGGTCATGACGTACATACCCATGTCCTGACACATGGCCTCCAGTTCCCGCCACTGCTCCTTGGTATAGGTGGGGTTGCCCTGATAATCCTTATTGTTGTTGTAGTAGTCGGCGTTGACCAGCTCCGCCGGAATACCGGCGTGCTTGGTCTCGGACTTCAGGCTGGGGAACTCGTCGCTCTCCAGACGATGGAAGCCGGAATGGGTATCAAAGGTAGCGCCGTTGATGTTGGAGTTGTCGTTATCGCTGATGTGCAGATGATATTCGCTCATCTTGTACCACAGCATGATCTTGGCGTAGTCCTGCAGCTGCTGATAGCGGTAGGGAGTACGGGCCACATCCAGCATCAGGCCCCGGACCTCATAGGCGGGATAATCCCGCATGATGCCCTTGGGAATGGCGCTGTGGGTCTCGTCCTGCCACAGGATCTGCTCGGCGGTGATGGTGCCGTACAGGCAGCCGGTGTAGGTGGGGGCATAGATATGCAGGCCCTCATCATTGGTCACCATCAGGTAGCCTTCCTTGCCCAGATCATAGGCGTTGGGATCGGTCAGAGACTCCAGATAAATGTCGTTGGGTCCGGTGGGCGCGGTCCCGGTCACCACCTCCAGGGTAATGCCGCAGATCTCTTCCACGTCCGCCTTCATGTTGGCAGCAACCTTTTCCAGGCCCACGCTGGCGGCGTCATTGAGCACGATTTTGGAGTCGGCGGTCAGGGTAAAGTTCCCCTCGTAGCCGTACCACTCCTGTACGGTGGGAATGACCTCCGGCTTATCATTGGGCTGGGCTACCGTGGGGAACCAGGCGGCAGGATAGCTGTCACTGTGGCTGGGGACGGTCACCGTCACGTTCTTTTCCGCGTAGTTTTCCTTATTGCCGTCCTCGCTGAGGCGAAGCAGCAGAGTGACATCCCGGGGACCGATGTTCCACTGACTGATCACACCGTCGTTGCTTACCACATTCTCCAGCTCGCTGCCCCGGACGATCAGGGTAGTGCCCTCCTTGGTTTCCGGAAGGGTGATGGTTTTATCTGCTTTGTCAGGGTCGGACACTGTAACACCAGACAGGATCTCTTGCACATCCAGCGGAGGATGACGGGTGGGATTGGTGCCCAGCACCTCGATCTCCGCGATATTCACGTTATGTCCGCCGGGTGCCTGGGCATTGGTCTTGGTAATGTACATCCGTAAATACTGTCCCACCGGTTCCGCATCCAGGGCCGGACTGGTCTTTGTGGTAATGGTGTCCCGGTTGGCCGCGGTATCAGCGATATTCTGGTCCGGGCCATTGGTTACGAAGGCGTTGGCGGAAGGCCGGTCCACTTTTGCTACCGGCATCCAAGAGCCTTCGTCCTCCGGGGTATCGGTGGTCTGGATCTCATAGTCCATGGCCCACACTTTGGCTTTGTAGGAAATGCGGATTTCCTCCAGAGTAGACCCCGTGGCTCCAAGGTCGATCTGGATCCACTGATGGGTCTGCTCCACATCGTCCTTGGAATTGTTACCAATAGTGAAGTTCTTCAGATTACCTGAATTCCACTTGCTGTCCATGCTGCCGTCCACCACATTGGCCGGAGAGGTGCCCTCGACGGAAGTGGAGGCTTCCGTGGGCTGGCCCAGCGCCAGATTCCAGGCATCCTCGCCCGGCTCCGGCTGAGGCTCGTCGGACGCTTTGTAGATGGAGATCTCCCGCAGGCACACATTGTTGCCCGGCGCGACGGCGTTGGTCTTTTCCACATAGAAGCGCACATAGCGCTCCACCGCTGCGTCCTTCCCCAGGGCAGGCGAGGTGGTTTTGGTAATGGTATCGGTATTGGCGGCTAAAGCAAGCGTCGTATTGTTGGTTTCATCCGCAATGTTCTGTCCGTCGCCGTTTTTGACCGCGCCGTCAAAGGGCGCGCGCTCCACCCGGACCAGCGTGGCCCAGTCATCTCTGGCGCCGTTGTCCGAGGAGGTCTGGATCTCATAGACCATGGGCCAGACCTTCATATTGTACCAGAGCTTGATGGCCTCAATGGCCACGGGCTCGGTCACATCCGCGCCCAGATCCACCGTCAGCCATTGGGGCGTCTGAGGCGTATCAGCGGTTGTTGACCCATTTTTCATGGGACCGGAGGCCCACTGCTGGGTTTGATCGGTAATGCCGTCCACTGCATAATGCGCGGTGGGGTTATCTGGATTTTCTTCAGAAGAGACTGTGACCGCACAGCTTTTCGTCACCAGGTCCTCCAGATTGTCCGGCAGCTGAGGTCCTGCGGCCCATACCGGAAGGGGCCCTGCCAGACTGATCACCATGGATGCACTGAGCAACAGGCTGAGTGCTTTCTGCATGATCCTCATAAATATCATCCCTTTCTTCTGCTATTTTCAGTCAGGATCCTTTGGAGTTAAAAAATGTGGGGCTACCACCGTAGGTGTAGCCATTGTCGAAGCTGAGGTAAACCGGGGTGTCCTCGTCGTAGTCCTCCAGGAGAGCGATCAGCTCGCCCACAGTCATGGTCTTGCGCACTTGGTCGGGCCCGTAGCCCTCGCGGAAAGTGGAGTAAATCAGGCTTTTCATTTTCACATTCTCCTTTGTTTCTTTCAAGTTCTCGTTTGTTTTTATCGTGTTCTTGTGAGCATACAATACACCATGATTCTCGTCTTGTCAACAGTTATTTTCGATTTTTCAGAAAAAACTTTTGACAAGTCGAAAGTGTTATGCTATTGTATTCTCAAAGGAGGAATGCGCATGGTTTCCTATCGCCCGCTCTGGCACACGCTACTTGACCGGCGCCTCAAGAAGATGCAGCTGGTGGAGATGGCCGGCATCAGCACCGGAACCCTCTCTAAGCTGAACAAGGACCAGCACGTCGCCCTGGAGGTCTTGGAGCGAATCTGCCTGGCCCTGGACTGCCGGATCGAGGATGTGGTGGAGATAGTAAAAGGCCCGGACGATTGACGCCCGGGCCCCTGTGGAGCGGCTTATTTCTTGCTATGTATCGGCGCACCTGTGCGGCTCTTTGTCCGCGGCTCGCTGTTCGGCTCCCGCACAATGAGGTCGGAGACTTCACAGCCAAGCGCCTCACATATCAGGTCTATGTGCTCCAGCTTCACCCGCTCCGCGAGTTCATGGTACAGCTCATTGATGGTCGATGGGCGAATACCTGTC
>NZ_CAJFGT010000105.1:0-5763 GCF_904377885.1 Flavonifractor sp. An112
CCGGCCGTCCCGGGGAGGCGGCTTGAGCGTACCGGCAACGGTGCGTCGAGATAGATGGCTGTCTTAAAGGACAGAACCCGGCTTACAGGCTTACTTGCAGATATGATGGCCCGGAGCGTGCAGCTCCGGGCCATCTTTTTTTGCAAAATCCCTTGACTCTTCCCTTACGTCAGATGGTACACTGTCCTTACCCAAGGAGGGATGGCCCATGAAAATGAAGGAAGTATGCGCCCAGACCGGTCTGACGGAGCGTGCGGTGCGGTTCTACGTTCAGGAAAAACTGGTGGTTCCCCTGGCCCAGCGCCGGGGCGGGCGGACCTGGCTGGACTTCTCCCCTAACCACGTGGACCGGCTGAAAGCCATCTCCACCCTGCGGAAGGCGGGCTTCACCCTGGAGGAGATCCGCGCCATGATCGAGGATTTTCAGAAGAACGCCTCCGGGGCGGCCTTTTCCCTCCGGCAGCGGCTCCAGGCGGCCATAGACGCCTACGACAAGCTGCGCTTCACCGACACCGCCCAGGCCAGCGGCCTGGAGGATTACGCCGCCCTGCTGGAGCGGGAGGTCAAGGGCCGTCCCATCCCGGAGTCCGACCAGGTCCACACCGGAATGGACAGTTCCAAGCTGGAGGCCTTCTGCATGGTGTGGGCGGTATATTTCATGTTTCGGCTTTACGTCTTTTTGCTGGATCACTTCTCCGACTACTCCGTCCTGCTGTATGCCGCCTCCTGGAATCCGCTGGTTTTTCTTCTGCTCTTCGCAGTCATTCCCCTGCCCATCGCCCTGGTGCTGGGCAGCAAGGCGGGCAAATGGCTCTGCCGCCACTTTGAATACATTCCATAGAGAACTCCCGGCCCTGCCGCCAACCTTAAGAATTCTTAAGGTTGGTTGACAGGGCCCCTTCCGGTTTATATACTGGTCCTGTCCGTCCTACCCCTTCGCCGCAGCGGCTGTCTCCGGTCGTTGCCTTTTTTCAAGCTATAAGTTAGTTTATGCTAACCATCGAGAGCGCCGTGGCGAGGGGCGTGCCGCATCTCATCAGAACATCGAAAGGAGAATACAACGCCATGCGAATCACCAAACAGAGGACACGGCTGCTGTCGCTGGCTCTGTCCCTGGCCATGCTGTTTACCTTGCTGCCCCTTCGGGCGTGGGCCGCGGGCACCCAGCCCCCCGTCCCCGTGGAGACGGTGAGCACCAATTTTTTCAGTAAGGCTCTGTATCTGGATTTTGGATACCAGCACTCCGGCTGGATCGACAAGATACAGAGTCTGACCGTGGACGGCGTCCCCTACCAGGAAGTGGGCAGTTCCCTCTCCATGAAGAGCGGCACCTACGTGCGCCTGTCCAACGACGGACGCATCATGCTGCCGCCCACCCTGCGGGGCACGGTACGCTGCACCATCGGGGCCCAGGGCTATGAGGATCTGCATCTTTCGCTGGATACCCAGGCTCTGAAGGTCACCGTGGCGTCCGAGGGTCCGGCGGTCTCTCCCGGGGGAGACAAGCCCACGGACGGCGTTTCCGCTGCCATGGAGCGGGTGCTGTCCTCCTATCTGAAGCTGACCATTACCGGTCTGGACCACTATGTGGACGGCATTACCGCCATCCGGTGCGCCTCCCTCGATCAGCAGCCGGTGGAGCTGAAGCCGGTAAGCCATAAGCCGACGCTCAACGGCCCCACCTATTATCTGGACGCCGCCGGGTCCGCCGTCTACTTTGACGCCATGAATCCCGTCCTCCATTCGGGAGATATCCTTACCATCTCCAGCAGCCAGTACCGAGATCTGCGGCTGAAGATCACCCTGGAGGAAGGGACCTGCCGGGCGGAGGTAGTGGGAGATGAGGCGCCCCAGCCCGGCGGCGAACAGACCCTGCACGTCCGTCTGGTGGGCTCCTTTGAGCCCGCTCTGGTGGATCAGAAGGGCTACGACGCCGTCACCGGCGCCACCTCCACCGTGACGGTGAACAAAAACAGCAGCGTGGAGGTACAGTGCGCCCTGACGAACAAGGACGCCGCCCCCACCGACAGCGACTGGCTCCCCCTCCACAAGAGCGGCGTCACCGTCCGCCGGGAACAGAGCGCCGTGGAGATCTCCCCCCAGGGCAGCGGAATGACGGGGGTGTACTCCACTCTGGACAGCGCCCTCACCCTGTCCGGTACTCCGGAGCGGAAGGGAGAATATCAGATTTCGGTCACCATCACCGACGACCAGGGCCGGAAAGCCGTCAGCAACTCCCTCCCCTTCCTGGTGTACGGCGGGGATGAGAAGCTGGTGGACCGGCTGACTCTGGACCATGCCACCCAGGCCCAGGACGGCAAATATCTGTACGATATGGTGCCCTGGGCCATCCGGGACTTCGGCGGCGAGAACGAGACGGTGACCGTCCCCACCCAGATCAAGGCCTGGTTCGGCTCCCACACCAGCGGCACCTACGGTAAGCTGGGCTATGCCATGCCCAACGGCCAGGAGCCGGTCCAGACCCTGCTCATCCCCGCCGGGTGCGACCTGACCCTGGTGAATATGGACCTGCTCAGCAGCGTGAAGATGGTGGTGCAGTCCGGCGGCAAGCTGACCCTCCAGGATTCCGCCGTTCAGGGCGTGATCCAGGTGGAGCAGGGCGGCACCTTCTCCATGAATTATGACAGCTACCACGGCAAATTCCTCACCGGCGCCTCCATCAACGGACAGCTGCGGCTCATGGGCGGCGCGGTGCTGGAGAACGCCGCCATCTACTCCAACACCAATTTCATCGCCAACGGCAGCCAGGCCCGGAAGAATACCCAGCCGGTGGTGGCGGTGCTGGGCGACGTGACGGTGAAGGGACAGGTCTTTATCAAGGGCGACGAGGCCCCCACCGGCACTGATCCCCTCACTGGCAGAAGCTACGCCGGTCAGACCGGCCTTTCCGTCACCGGCGGCACTCTGACCCTGGCCGACGGGGCCCTGCTGGCGGTGTACGGCGGCGGGATGCAGGCCGCTACCTCGGTGGGCGGCACAGCCATTCTGCTGGAGAGCGGCACCATTGCCGGCAATGGTACCCTGGTGGCGGTAGGCGGCGACGGCACCTTTGACCGGGGCGGCGACGCTGTCAGCGGTACCGGCTCTGTGACCACCGCCAAGGCATACCTCCAGGGCGGCGCCTCCGGCTTCCCCAAGAGCGCCGATGTCACCGGCGGCAAGGCCGCCGCTGCCGGGGTCAACGCCCCCCATGCGGTCAAGCATGACGGTGTCACCTGGAAATCCGAGACGGAGAATCCCAATATCCCCCGCTGGTCCGGTGCTTCTGCCGCTCCCGGTAAGGCTGAGGCAGAAAAGACCATCGCTTATATTTCTGACCATGCAGGCCATAACCCGGAGACGCCTGCCCCCCAGGAGCCTTCTATCCCTCAAACCACCTATTATCCCATCAAAGCAGGTCCGGTGCCTCACGGAACGCTGAAACTCAGCGCCCTGCGCGCACCCCGGGGCAGGACGGTCACCGTCACCGCCAAGCCCGATGAGGGTTACGTCCTTCAGGACCTGCAAATCCAGGACCGGGCGGGAAAGACAGTGAAAGTGACCCGGAAGAGTTCCACCCAGTACACCTTTACCATGCCCGCCTCCCCCGTGAAGATCACCGCCGTGTTCAAGCAGGAGACTCCGGTCACCCCCGCTCCCACCCAGGAGCAGCCTGCCGTTGAGAAGGAAGTCTCCTTCCGGGATGTGTCCAAAACCGACTACTATTATGAAGCCGTCCAGTGGGCGGTAAAGAAGAATGTGACCCAGGGAGCCGACCGGAACCGTTTTGCCCCCGACGCCTACTGCACCCGTGCTCAGGCCGTCACCTTCCTGTGGCGGGCGGCAGGCTCCCCCACTCCCAAGAGCCGGACGCTCCCCTTCCGGGACGTAGGACCCAGCGACTTCTACTATGACGCGGTATGCTGGGCGGTGGAACAGGGGATCACCGGCGGCACCGGAGCCAATGCCTTCAGCCCTGACGCTGAGGTGACCCGGTCCCAGACAGTGGCTTTCCTCCACCGGGCCGCCGGTTCCCCCTCCGCCGGGCGGGTCTCAGCCTTCTCCGACGTAGACAGCGGCAGCTACTATGCCGGTGCGGTAAGCTGGGCCGTGGAGCACGGCGTTACCCAGGGCACCGGCGGCAGCAACTTCAGCCCCGATCTGGTCTGCACCCGCGCCCAGATTGTCTCCCTCCTCTACCGCGGCGTACAGCAGAACGCATTCTCCTGGTAATGGAAGCAAAAAACACAACCACCAGCTTTCCGAAGCTGGTGGTTGTGTTTTTACAGGGATCAATCCTCTTCCCGATGGATGGTCAGCCGCTGCTGGATCTCCTTCAGCTTGGCCCGGGCCTCCTTTTTGATCGCCATGGCCTGCTCCAGCCGGGCTTCCAGACCGGCCTCCAGGCCCTTCTTTCTGGCCTTGGCGGCCTGACGCAGGGTCTGCCTGACCTGCTTTGCCGCTTGCTTGTAGGCCTTGCGGGTCTCCTGGAGCTGCTTTGTCAGCCGCTGAGGATAGGCACGCAGGTCGGGATAGGCCTGGTGGAGACGGCGGATGAGCAGGGTGTGGTCACGCAGCAGCACCCGCACCTGCTTTGTGATCTCCTCCGTGTTGTCGCCGGGCTGGTCGTCGATGCTCCGGCGCACCATGCCCATGAGGAAATGGGCGGCGGTGTAGTCGGCCAGCATCACCGCCGCCACCGTCAGGGCGGCAAAGCGCAGGACCAGCGGGCTCCACCCCTCCATCCAGCCAAACAGGACCGGATCGATGACCTGGACGATGAGGACGCAGGCCGCCCCGAACAGGAGCAGGTTGCCGATCCAGATGCGGCCGTGGAGGTTCATGGGCTTCTGGCTGTAATCCCACCAGCGGGCGTGGAAGCGCTTTTCCATGTACCAGGAGGTGAAATACTCCAGGGCTCCGCACAGCACCATGCCGGCCAGGAAGGTCTCCCCCACCGTGCCCCGCCGGGCCACCAGCCCGCCCACCACCAGAGTCACGGTGACGGCGCCCCAGCCGTAGATGGGGCAGTAGGGCCCGATGAGGAAACCCCGGTTGATGAAGCGGTGGAACTGGACGTACTTCAGGGTGACCTCCATCATCCACCCCAGGCAGGAGAAGAGAAAGAATTGAAGGATCAGTTGGCAGATGAGATCCAGATGCAAAACAGCGCCTCCTTTTGAAAGAAAAAAGAGGAGGACCTTTGGTGCAGGTCCTCCTTTTGTGCGTTCTGGTTTTAAGCTCAGTCCTGATCCCAGTTGTGCCAGACGTTCTGCACGTCGTCGTTGTCCTCCAGCAGGTCAATGAGCTTCACCATGTTCTTGATGTCTAAAATCAATAAAATTTAAAGGATTTCAGAACTTTTTGAGCTATTTGGCTTCCTTCAATGTATTACACAATTCGCCATGTATGTCACAATTGGATTAGGCAGATTTATCATAACAGACTGCATCTAAAAACGCAAGAAGATTTCAAAGAAATCCGACAATTCGGTAGATGCCTACATCCGTGCCAATGATAAAGACGCTAAGTCTCCATCATACCAGCTAATTTATAGAAGCTGGATCTCTTTGTGCTTGTCCTCTCCATAGCCTCCTTAGCTGTTATCTCACCCCCTTTCCAAGAGGCGTAAACCTCCTTCCAGTTTGCAGGAATGGTAAGCGACGGCCTACCAAGCTTTTTCCCCTTCTGCCTTGCGGCCTCAATCCCCTCTGCTTGCCGCTTTCGTATCGTTTCCCTTTCTTGTTCTGCAATCGTACCCAA
>NZ_CAJFGT010000106.1:0-5443 GCF_904377885.1 Flavonifractor sp. An112
TTCTCCTTCACGAAGCGGAAGTTGTCACCCAGCAGCTCGGAGCCGATGGGCACCAGATCGTAGGTCTCGGGGTCCATGAAGTAGTACAGATCGCCGTCGTTGTAGCTGTACTCCATGTCCTTGCGCTCCACATAGGCCTGCTCAAACTTGGCGGTGGGGTTGAAAGAGGTCTCGGTCACGCCGCCGGTGATGACGTTCTTCATCTTGGTGCGGACGAAAGCGGCGCCCTTACCGGGCTTGACGTGCTGGAACTCGACGACCTGCATGACCTGGCCGTCCATCTCAAAGGTCACGCCGTTGCGGAAATCACTGGCAGAAATCGTAGGCATTGAAATTCATCCTCCAAAAGGTTTTTTGAATCATCAGCTAAGTCATTTTACCTTATTATTCCCCTCATTGCAAGGCTTTTTACAGAATAATCAGCTCTTTGGGAGATTTGGTGAGGTTCACAGTGCCCTCCTCGGTGTAGATGAGCACATCCTCAATCCGCACACCGAACTTGCCGGGCAGGTAGATACCGGGCTCAGCAGAAACAGCGGCACCCACAGGCATGGGGGTCTCGTCACGGCCGTTGGCATTGGGGGACTCATGGATCTCGATGCCTACGCTGTGGCCGAAGCCATGACCAAAGTATGCCCCGTAACCGGCGTCCTCAATCACCTTGGCAGCGGTGTTGTGGATCTCCTTGCCGGGCACGCCCGCCTTGGCGGCGGCAATACCGGCCAGCTGGGCCTTGAGCACGGTGTCGTACACCTTGCGCATCTCCTCGGTGGGCTCGCCCAGGGCAATGGTGCGGGTCATGTCGGAGCAGTAGCCGCCGTACTTGCAGCCAAAATCCATGGTGATAAACTCGCCCTTCTGCACCTTCTTCTCGCTGGGGATGCCGTGGGGCAGGGAGCCGTTGGGGCCGGACACCACAATGGGGTCAAAGCTCATCTTCTCAGCGCCCCGGCACAGCATCTCATACTGAAGGCGGGCAGCGATCTCCTGCTCGGTCATGCCGGGCTGGATGAACTTCAGAATGGCGTCAAAGGCCTGGTCGGTGATCTCCTGGGCGCGCTTCATCAGGGCGATCTCTTCCTCGTCCTTGGCCGCCCGCAGGTTGTTCACCAGGCTCTGGGCAGGCACCAGCTCGCAGGGCAGCTTGGAATACTGGTTGTAGGAGGCCACAGTCACATAGCCGTCCTCAAAGCCCATCTTCTGAATGCCCAGCTCCTGCACAGCCTGCTCGGCCAGCACCATGAAGTTCTTGTTCCGGTCGGTCATGGTAATATGGGCGCCGGTGACCAGGTTGCCGGCGGCCTCAATGTACCGGGAGTCGGTGAAATAGCGGCTCTCGTTCTTGGTCACGATGACCATGCCCTCACCGTGGAACCCGATGGCATAGTACTCGCCGGGATCGCTGGTGATGAGCATGGCATCCAGCTTGTATTCGTCCAGCTTGGCCGCGATCTGATTGAGATGATTCATGATAAAGACTTCCTTTCTATCTCGCGCCGCAGCAGCCCTAAAGGGCGCTTTGGTACAGCTTTTTCATGGTTAGAGCGTCCTCGGCCTGTGTCCCGGCCGACTCGCAGATAAAAGTAGGGCTCCAGCCCCGGCGGGCCACCTCGGTCATCAGAGGCTCCGGGTCGGGCCCGAAGTCCGCCTGATCGAAGGTCAGGTGCATCTTCTCTCCCCCGTTGGGGGTGAACTGGATCTTGGAGAAGTGGCTGTGGAAACGGGAGGCCCGTTCCTCTCCCAGCACCTCTTTGATGCGGTCCAGCATTTTCACGCAGGCCTCATGGCCCTCCAGCTCTCCCAGAGTACGGGCGTACAGGTGGCCGAAATCCACGCAGGGGGTAAGCCGCTCATCCAGAGTACACAGCTCCAAAACCTCGTCCAAATCCCCCAGCTGGTTGATCTTGCCCATGGTTTCGGGGCAGAGGGTGATATGTCCAAACCCGGCAGCGTCGCAGGCGGTCACCACTTCTTTCAGGGATTTCAGGGCAATATCCTGGGCCTCCCGCCGGGTGCGCTTCATCAGTGCGCCCGAATGGATTACTACCCGGGTGGCGCCCATCCAATCTGCCGCCTGGCAGGCCGCTGTGATATAGCCGATGGTCTTTTGCAGGCTGTCCGGGTCGGGGTTGGCCAGATTGATGAAGTAGGGGGCGTGGAGGGACAGGGCAATGCCCGCCTCCCTGGCCGCCTCCCCCACCTTTCTGGCCGTGGCTTCCCCTACGTTGACGCCCTTGCCGCACTGGTACTCGTAGCAGTCCAGCCCCAGCCCCGCCAGCCAGCGGGGAGCGTCCACCGAGGATTTATAGGGAAAGGACTCGGCATTGCCTGCCGGTCCGAAGATAGCGCTCATCGTTTCTTTGTTCTCCTTTTTGTCAGGGCTCGAAAGGGCCACTCGGCGGCGTACCGCAGGTAGCGCCCCGGATTGCCCGCCAGCCGGATGGGCTCCACCAGCAGCGTGGTCACGCCAGCCCGGCTGCCGCCCAGAATATCGGTAAAGATCTGATCCCCCACAATGGCGGTCTGCTCCGGGGTGCAGCCCATCTGCTCCATTGCCTTGTAAAAGGAGCCCGGCTTGGGCTTGCCGGCGTGGCCGATATAGGGGACGCCCAGGGCCTTGCAGAACCGCTCGGGCCGCTGGGGATGCCGGTTGTTGGACAGCACAAACAGGGTGATTCCCTGATTTTCCAGTTCCGCCGTCCAGTCCCGCACCGCCTGGGTAGGTTCCGGCACCCCGTAGGGCACCAGGGTATTGTCCAGATCGGCCAGCAGTAGGCGGATACCCCGCCCGGCCAGCGCGGCGGGATCGATGTCGTAAATGGTCTTTCCTGACCAGTGGGCCGTCAGCATGGTTTCACCTCGTCTATTTGCTGTCTGGTCAGCATAGGATGGTACAGGCTATCGAAAAGAACCTCCAGAGCAAAGGATTCGGAGGGAAAGATAGTGTGAAAGACTGCCCCGCAGGGCGATTCGGAGCGCAACCGCCGCAAGGCGGCACTTGGCGCAGAGATAAACCGTCAGGGTTGTCTTTCGCGTTCGATCAAACACGTTTTGAAACTTGGCTCAAGTTTCAAAACGTGCTTCAGCTTGTCGGAAAGCCTTTTCGACAAGCTGATTATACACGCTTCTTACAACTTGGACAAGGGGGTAGCTGATATGCAGCTGAATTCCACATTGATTCTCACCGCACCCCCCGCCCACAGCCGGGCGGCTCTGCGGTTTGGCCTTCCCGTGGCCCATGCGGCCTATCGGGTGGGGGGCGGCCCCCATCTCTTCCGGGCCAATATGCCCATATCCGTCCGGGGCGGCCTCATGGCCCTGGACTGCGTGGGCTTTGACGGCCGGGGTGAGGCCGGGCCCTTCTGTCAAGAGGTTCTGCGGGAGTGCTCCGCCCGGGGGTATGACGGCATCTTATGCGACTTTGAGGGCCGTCCCATGCCCCTGCTGGCGGAAATCGTCCGTACCCTGGCCGGTCTCACCCAAAAGCGGGGCTGGCCTCTCTATGTGACCGAAACCTACGGCGGCTATGCCGACAGCGCCAAGGTGCTCATCTCCTCCGCCCTGTCCGGCGGCTCCCTGGCCCAGAGGCTGGGAGAAGCAGTCCAGCGGTACGGTCAGGATCGGGTGGCCCTGGCCATAGAGCGGGTGGCAGAGGACTTCTACCTCCCCTCCCCCTCCGGTCAGGGGCAACCTCTCAGCCAGGAGGAGCTGCGCCGGCTGATGGACGAACGCAGTCCCTCCATCTTTTTCTCTACCGAGCTGTGCGCCCACTACTTTACTTATATGTCCCGGGAGAACGGCGCTCATTTCGTTCTCTTTGACGACGCCGGATCCATCCGCAAAAAATTGCAGGTGGCCCGGGGACTGGGCATCCGGCAGGCGGTGCTGTCCTATCCACAAATTGAGGATCTGCTGGAGGATATTCTGGCAGGATAGGCAAAGATACAACAGGACCCCGCGCCTATGGCGCGGGGTCCTGTAATCTGTAGGATTAGTAATACTTCTTGCGGTTCTTGCGGGCGGCCTCAGACTTCTTGCGCCGCTTAACGCTCGGGCTCTCGTAGTGCTCACGCTTGCGAACCTCGGCCAGAACGCCAGACTTGGCACAGCTGCGCTTGAAACGCTTCAGCGCATTCTCCAAGGACTCGCCGTCCTTCACATGGACTTCCGACATTGACTTCCCCTCCCTCCGAAGCGGCGGGGTTCCACCGCCAAAGGGCCACACATAGATATGGCTTTAACAGAATCATTGTATGCTATCCGCAAGCAAATGTCAAGTGCAGATTTATTTCTTTCTTTTTTCCTGGGTCAGTTCCTGGAAAAATTCCAGCTCTTCCCCAATGGGACCGGCACAAAAAGCGATGCGGATGGGGTAGTTCCCGCCCAGATTTTTATCCACCGGCTGGACCAGCACCGGGCATCCTGCGGCCCGCAGCCGCTCCACCATACCGTCCACATCGTCTGTGGCAAAAGCCAGGTGGGCAAAGAGGCCCTTGCAGCGCTCCATGCCATTGGAGGTAACTTCCAGAATGGTATTACCCAGATCCAGCATGGCGCCCTGGCTGTCCCCCTGGCCCCAATGGCGGATCAGGAGGCAGTCCAGCACCTGCTGATAGAAATCCAGAACCCGCTGGAATTCTTCCGCTCCCTGGGCTTTCAGGGAGACATGATGCACGCCTTTGATGCTCATTTGGCAATCAGGTTGACCAGTTTATTGGGTACCAGGATGGTCTTGACCAGGTTCTTGCCCTCAGTAAACTTCTGCACCTTGGGATCGGCCAGAGCGGCAGCCACCACGGTAGCCTCGTCGCTGTCCATGGGGACGGTGACGGTGGCGCGCAGCTTGCCGCACACCTGGACGGCCATCTGCACCTCGGCGGCCACGGTCTTGCTCTCGTCGTAGGAGGGCCAGGCCTGCTGGCAGGCCATACCGTCGGCATTGAAGCCCAGGGTCTCCCACAGCTCCTCCACCATGTGGGGAGCGAAGGGGGAGAGCAGCAGCAGCAGAGTCTTGTACTCGCCCTTGGAGCAGCCGTTGGCATAGAAGTCGTTGACCAGAGCCATCAGGGCGGCAATGGCAGTATTGAACTTCATGGCCTCGATGTCGTCGGCCACCTTCTTGATGGTCTTGTGGACAGCGCTCTCATTGGCGGCGGAGTAATCCATGGAATCGGTCAGATTCTCGGACAGGTTCCACACACGGTCCAGGAAGCGCTTACAGCCCTTAACGGCGTTGTCGCTCCAGGAGGCAGCCTTCTCAAAGTCGCCGATGAACATGATATAGGTGCGCATGGTGTCGGCGCCGTACTGAGCCACCACGTCGTTGGGGTTGACCACGTTGCCGCGGCTCTTGGACATCTTCTCGCCGCCCTCGCCCAGGATCATGCCGTGGGAGGTGCGCTTCTGGTAGGGCTCCTTGGTGGGCACCACGCCGATGTCGTAG
>NZ_CAJFGT010000107.1:0-5327 GCF_904377885.1 Flavonifractor sp. An112
CGCCCCTTTTGCCGAGGAAACGGATTGCCACGCCAGTGTGCGCACTGGCTCGCAATGACAGGCTTGTGCAAAACAGCTATTTTGCAACAGGCCCTTTTTCTGCATTTATGCCTCCGTGCCGTGGGCGATGGGCCCGAAATCCTGGAAGGGCAGCAGCACCCACAGGGCCCGGCCCAGCACATACCGCTCATCCACCGTGCCCAGGGTCACATTGCGGCTGTCGGAGGAGTGGTTGCGGTTATCGCCCATAACGAAGATGGAGCCCTCGGGCACCACCACGTCGGTGAGGGTCTCCCCGCCGGGTTGGCGCATGACCTCCTCCGGGTTGATATAGGGCTCGTCCAGCACCTCGCCGTCCACGGTAACGGTGCCCGCGTCGTAGTCGATGACCACGTGCTGACCGCCGGTGGCGATGACCCGCTTGACGATGGGGCCCTCGGAGGTGTCAAATTCCTTGGTGAGCACCACCACGTCTCCCTGCTTGGGGGTATAGCCGATGCTCTGTAACAGCAGCAGGTCCCCGTCATGGAGGGTGGGATACATGGAGGAGCCCACCACGCCGATGATGCGCCCCACAAAGGTGAAGATGAGAATCAGGGCCACCAGCACCATCACCAGGGCCTGTAACCAGAAGTAGAGGTCCACCTTCAGGGCGTCCTTCCCCTCCAGCTCCTGCTCCTGGGTCTTTTCTTTTGCCAATGCCATCAGCTCCATATGCTTGGAATATGCCACATTATAGAGCTTGCCGAAAAAGTTTTTTCAGCAAGCTCAGCACTTTTTGAAATTTCAAAAAGTGTTTGACTGGACGCGAAAGACAACCCTGACGGTTTTCTTTCACACTATCTTTCCCTCCGAATCCTTTAACCGGAGCGATTTTTTGATAGATTGATTATAGTAGCAATTTCCCCCGATTGCAAGGGAAATTCGCGTCAGCGGCCCTCCTGCCAGGCTCTTTCCCGGCTGTGGCAGGTGAAGAGCAGGATCTGCCGCTCTCCGCCCAGCTCCTCCAGGCACTCCAGCGCCAGGGCCGCACGGCTGTCGTCGAAGTTGGCCAGGGCGTCGTCCAGCACCAGGGGGCAGGGTTCCTCCTGAGGCAGCACCAGCTTGCAGGCCGCCAGCCGCACCGCCAGATAGAGCTGGTCCGCCGTCCCCTGGGACAGGGCCAGGGCCCGCCGGGGCTGGAGGCCGCCGGCCTCCTCTGCCAGAGCCTCAAACTGCCGGGTGAGGGACACCTTGTCGTACTTGCCGCCGGTGAGCTTGGCCAGATAGTCCCCCGCCAGATGGTTGAGGGCGGGGGAGAACCGGGCCTGAAGCCCAGCGTGGGCGGCGTCCAGGGCCTTGAGGGCAGTCTCCAGAGCGGCGTACTCGGTCTGCCGCCGCTCCAGCTCCTCCCGGGCCTCCTCCTGCCGCAGCTCCAACTCCGCCGGGTCCCCCAGGGTGTTCAGCTCGCCCTGGGCCATGGCCAGGCCGCTGCGGAGCCGGGACAGCTCCCCCTCCGCCGCGTTGAGCCGGGCCGCCGTCCCGGCGGGGTCAAACCGGGGCTCCACCCCGGGGTCGGCCGCCACCGGCTCGGGCCGGGGCAGGCTGGCCGCCAGCTTTTCCGCCCCCTCCAGCTTCACCTGGGCGGTGGCCAGCCGCTCCTCCAGCTGGAGGGCACGGGAAATGGCCGCCGACACGCCAAAGGTATCCTTCACCGTGGGGGCAAAGGGGTGGACCAGCTCCAGCAGGGCCTTGCGGGTGTTCTCGTCCTGGGCCAGCAGGGCGTCCAGAGCCTGCTGGGCCTCCTCCCGCTGTTTGGCGGCCTGTCCGGCCACCACGCAGGCCTCCCGGTAGGCACTGGCCCGGTTCAGGATACCCTGGGGGTCCTCCGCCTCATAGCGCTCCAGCAGCTCCGCCGCCAGAGCCCCGGCCTTTTTCTTCCGAAGGGCGGCGGACACAAACAGGCCCACGCCCGCCACGGCCAGCACGCCGCAGGCCGCGCCGCCCATCCACAGGGCAGGCAGCACGCCGGTAAAGGCCAGCACCAGGGACCCGGCGGCCAGCGCCAGGGCAACGGCGCCCCCGGCATACAGTCCGCCGCAGCGGGGCACCTCCCCCGCCGCCTGGGCGTCCTCGCTGGCCTGCTCCCAGGCCTGGTCGGGGGTCATATCGGGGAACAGGGGGTCCACCGCCGCGGCGGCAGCTTCCGCCTCCTGGGTCTGAGCCTGTTCCAGCCGCTCCTCCGCCTGCTTGCGACTGGTGTGCAAGGCGTTGAGCTGGTTCAGCTCCCCCTGGGCCTTTTGCAGGGTAGCCTTGTCGGGAGGCGTGCCATAGCGGTTGAGTTCTGCCTCAATGGTATCCACCTGCCCCCTGGCCGCCTCCAGAGCGCTCTGGGCCTCCTCCCACCGCTGACGGCGGGCAGCCATGGCCCGGGCCAGGTGGGCGTCCCGCTCGGCCTGGAGGCGCTTGTGCTCGGTCTGGAGCTTGTCCATCTCCCGGCGGGCCTCCTGGGCCAGCCGGAAGGCCTTGGCCTGGCGGCCCGCGATCTCGTCGTTCTGGGTCAGCTCCTCCTCCAGCTTGGGAATGAGGCCGGTCTTGTTGTGCTTGCGGCGGTTGAGCCAGTCCCGCAGGCGGCGTTCCACCCGGGAGTAGGACACGTCCTCCTCCCCGCTGGAGGCCAGGGCGGCAATGCGGGCCTCCAGGGCGGGGGCGCCGTCGATGGCCGCGCCCCCCTGGCCCACAAAGGCCGATCGCTCAAAGACCTCCCGGGGGGCGCCGATGAGGGTCTCCCCCACGTTGTCGGCGGTGAGGAAGCCCACCGGCTCTCCGGTGTCGGTATACACCGCCTCAAACTTGCCGAAGGGGGTGTTGCCCTTGGGGCCCCGGCGAAGGGTGATCTGCTCCCCCTTCCACTCCAGCTCCACCACGCCCTCCATGGCTCCGCCGTTCCAGGGCTGGTAGCGGTTCTTTTCGGCGATATAGCCCTGCTTGTCCCGCTCCTTGGTGTTGATGCCGTAGAGCATGGCCCGCAGGAAGGCCGACCAGGTGGACTTGCCCCCCTCGTTGGGGGCCTCGATGATATTCAGCCCCTCCTTCAGCTCCAGCTCCCGGTGGTCCAGGCCGCCGAAGGTGGCTTTCATACGAATGATTTTCATGGGCAGGGGTCCTCCCCGTTTTCCAGCGCCGCCAACGCAAACCGGGCGGCCAGCTCGGCTTCCGGCCCGCCCTGGGCCTTCAGCTGACGCAGGACCAGGCCGGTGAGGGAGTCCTCCCCCGCCCGCTCCCACAGGTCCCGCAGCTGTCTGGTATGGTCCCGGATGGTGACGCTGTAATAGTATGGTTGGGCCTGGGCGGTGAGAGCCGCCAGATCAGGCGGTCCAAAGGACCGCTGGCCGGTGAGCAGGATGCGGCAGCAGTCGCCGCAGGGCTCCGCC
Organism: Flavonifractor sp. An112; assembly: GCF_904377885.1. Lineage (NCBI taxonomy): Bacteria > Bacillati > Bacillota > Clostridia > Eubacteriales > Oscillospiraceae > Flavonifractor > Flavonifractor sp. An112. The sequence goes on from NZ_CAJFGT010000107.1 coordinate 3,414, forward strand.
GGCAGTACCTCCTCCAGGGCCTGAGCGGCGGTATCCGCCCCGGTGACGTCGGCCTCCACGATCTCATACCGCCGGCCGGCCAGGGGTACGAACCGGGCGGTGACATCGCTGGGGTCGTCCCCCACGGTGACCACCAGCACGCCCTTGTCCCCCGTCTCGTCAAAACCCCGGCCCTCGGGACAGCCGGGGTAGGCCCACCAGGTGTCCCCCGCCTTCTGCAAACCGGAGCAGGCGTGGATATGGCCCAGGGCCAGGTAGGTCAGGCCGCTGGCGGCAATATCGGCGGGATCAATGGGGCCGTAGCGGCCCTTGCCGTCCACGTCGCCGTGGAGGGCCATCAGGTGGACCTGTCCGTCCCGGGGAGCGGTAAAGCCCATGAGGGGGGAGCGGTCGGCCTGGGGGGTGGTGAAGGCCGCCCCGTGGACGGTGCAGCCCAGCTCGGGCAGGGCCACCGACTCCACCGACACGGTGGAAAAGATGTGTACGTTGTCAGGCCATACGGTGTTGGCGTATACCGACCGGGGGCCGTAGCAGTCGTGGTTGCCCGGGGCGATGAACACCGGGGCCTGGATCTGGCCCAGGGTGCGGGAGAGGGCCTCCACCGTCTCCTGGTAGGTCTGGCTGGAGTCCAGCAGATCGCCGGAGAGGAGCACCAGGTCGGCCCTCACCTCCTGGGCCAGATCGGCCAGCCGGTCCAGCAGCTGCCGCTGCTCCTCCCGCCGCTGCCTTGCCTTGTCGGGGGGCAGGGCGGCAAAGGGGGCGTCCAGATGGAAGTCCGCCCCGTGAATAATGGTTAACATAAATGTATGTTCCTTTCCAAAAGGATGGCGGCATCAGTCCCGCAGGTCCAGTCGCTCCACACCCACGCACTTGCGTGCGTCGGTGTCGATGGAGAAGAGGACGCTCTCCAGCTTACAGGGCCCGTCCGCCTGCTCAAACCGCCGGGGCAATCCCCCCAGGAAGCGGTTGATGGCCTGCTCGGGCCGGATGCCCAGCACGCTGCGGGCGGGGCCGGTCATGCCCAGGTCGGTGACAAAGCCCAGGCCTTTGGGAAGCACCTGGGTATCGGCGGTGGGCACATGGGTGTGGGTGCCCCACAGGGCCTGGACCCGTCCGTCCAGGTAGTAGCCCATGGCGCCCTTCTCGCTGGTGGCCTCGGCGTGGAAGTCCACCAGCACCACGTCCACCCCCTCCATCCGCTTTAAAACCTTGTCGGCGATGGTGAATGGGTTTTCAAAGTTGCTGTCCATCTCGCACCGGCCGATGAGGTTCATCACGCCGATCCGCAGGCCCTTAGGGCCGTCGTACACCCCCCAGCCCCGGCCGGGCACCCGGTTGGTGTAGTTGGCGGGCCGCAGGGTATAGCGGTCGTCCTCCAGAAAGTCGGCGATCTGGATGCGGTTCCAGGTGTGGTTGCCCAAAGTGATCACGTCGGCCCCGGCGTCGAAGATGTCCCGGGCCTGCCGGGGCAGGATGCCCACGCCGGAGGCGTTCTCCCCGTTGACCACGGTAAAGTGGACCTCATGGAGCTTCTTCAGGCTGCGGAGGTGGCGGTTCAGGTAGTCCACGCCGCTCTCGCCCACCACATCACCTACCGCCAGCACGTTTAAGATCATAGTCTGCCTCCCTCTGTGTTTTTACGCAGTGGTTTTATTATATGTGATTTTTCGGAAAAGGGCAATTCTTCTTTGCCGGCTGGAGACGCAAAAAAGCACGCCCGAGGGCGTGCTTTTTTGTCATTGCTCCTTCAAGCCCAGCAGCACCTGACCGGCGGAGCGGGCGAAGAGCCGAGCGGCGGACAGGGCCTCCTGGAGGGTGTTGCCGTGGGTGCCCACCTCCACCAGCAGGGAGCCGGTGGACAGCTCCTGATTGTAGCTAGAGGAGCGGAAGGTCATGGGCCGGGCCAGGGTGGGA
>NZ_CAJFGT010000108.1:0-5161 GCF_904377885.1 Flavonifractor sp. An112
GTACGTTTGCATACACCCAACACAAAAAAACAAGGAGACCCGCCGTTGGGCGGGTCTCCTTGTTTTGAACAGAGAGGTAAGAGAGAGAGGAGAATGGTTTGTCATTTGTACCTGACGCTGTTATCATATCCGTTTTTCGCCAAGGGATGGTGAACAGGCTGTGAACAGATTCTAAAGGAATGATGAAGCTTTTCTTTCGCAGGCTTTTGGTATATTCCTGCTTACTGCCGCCATACTAAGGCCATCAAGGAAGAAACAGGGGAGCGCTCATGGAAAGATTCAAGCTGAAAACCGCTATCTCCTTTGGCACGGATGCCCTGGCCGCCCTGGAGGAGCTGGCCGGCGGGCGGGTGATGGTGGTCACCGACGACTTACTGGCCAAGTCCGGCCTGCTGGACAAGGTGAAGGCCCGGCTGCCCGGCTGCACCGTGGAGACCTTTACCGGCGTGGTGCCCGACCCGCCTCTGGAGGTGGTGGCAAAGGGGGCCAGGGCATTGGCCGACTTCAAGCCCCAGGCGGTGGTGGCCTTCGGGGGCGGCTCCGCCCTGGACTGCGCCAAGGCCATGGTGGAGTACGGCAAAAAGCTGGGAGCCCCGGGGGAGATCGCCTTCTGGGCGGTGCCCACCACCGCCGGTACCGGCTCGGAGGTCACCTCCTTCGCCGTACTCACCGACAGCAAAAAGGGGGTGAAGTACCCCCTGGTGGACGACGCACTGCTGCCCCACCGGGCGGTGCTGGACCCGGTGTTTCTGGCCGGGGTGCCCGCCAAGGTGACGGCGGACACCGGCATGGACGTGCTCACCCACGCCGCCGAGGCCTATGTGGCCGCCGGGGCCAACGTGTACACCGACGCCCTGGCGGAGAAGGCCTTTGTTCTGGCCTGGCAGAGCCTGCCCGCCGCCTTCGGCGGCAGCCAGGAGGCTAAGGCGGATATGCTGCTGGCCTCCAACCTGGCGGGTATGGCCTTCAACGCCGCCGGGCTGGGGCTGAGTCACAGCCTGGCCCATGCCCTGGGAGGCCGGTTCCACATCCCCCATGGGCGGCTCAACGCCATGCTGCTGCCCCATGTGATCCGCTTCAACGCCGCCCGGCGGGAGACGGCGGAGCGGTACGCCGCCCTGGCCAAGGCCTGCGGCCTCACCCCCACCGCCAGAGGCCTGGCCTTTGCCATCGAGCGGCTGCGGGGGCGGCTGGAGCAGCCGGGCCGCCTGTCGGAGTGCGGAGTGGAGGCCAAGCAGGTCAAGGCCTGCGGGGACGAGATCGCCGCCGCCGCCCTGGCCGACCTGTGCGCTCCCTCCAATCCCAGGCCTGTGACGCCCCAGGATATCAAGGCCATTCTGCGGGAGCTGGCGTGATGGGGGAGCAGTTACTATCCGTTGGAATTGATATTGGAACCAGCACCACCCAACTGATTTTGTCCCGGCTGACCCTGGAGAATCGGGCCACCCCCTTCACGGTGCCCCGGGTGTCCATCGCCGGGCGGGAGGTGCTCTACCGCTCCGCCATCCACTTTACCCCCCTTCTGTCCGATACCGTCATCGACGGGGCGGGGGTGGGGGCCATTGTGGCCGAGGAATACGGCAAGTCGGGCTTTGACAAGTCCCAGGTGGACACCGGGGCGGTCATCATCACCGGGGAGACCGCCCGGAAGGAGAACGCCCAGGAGGTACTCTCCGCCCTGTCGGAGTTCGCCGGGGATTTCGTGGTGGCCACCGCTGGGCCAGACCTGGAATCCATTCTGGCCGCCCGGGGGGCGGGAGTGGACGAATACTCAAAGGAACATCACACCACGGTATTACACTTTGATATTGGCGGCGGCACCGCCAACCTGGCGTTATACCAAAATGGGGAGTTGGTGCGCACCGGCTGCCTGGACGTGGGCGGGCGGCTCATCAAGCTGGACAAGGACGGGCGGGTCACCTATGTGTCGCCGGTCTTTGCCCGGGCCGGGTGCCCCGCCCCGGCGATTGGAGAAAGGATTACACCCCAGCAGCTGGGGCCTGTGATCCAAATTATGGTGGAGGCGCTGGAGCAGGCGGCGGGGCTGCGGCCCGGCCGGGACAGGCTGGACGCATTTCTCACCGGGGGGACCAGCTGGACGGTGGAGGAGGTGCCGGTGGTGTCCTTCTCCGGCGGGGTGGCCGACTGTATCTACACCCCGCCGCCGGACTGGCTGGCCTTTGGAGACATCGGGGTGCTGCTGGGCAGGGCCATCGCGGCCTCCCCGGCTTTTCAGAAGGCGGGCCGGTTCCGAGGGGCGGAGACCATCCGGGCCACGGTGGTGGGGGCGGGGAGCCATGCCACCGATCTGTCCGGCTCCACCATCTTCTACCGGGATATTACTTTTCCCCTGAAAAACATCCCCATCCTCAAGCTGGCCAGCCGAGAGGAGGGGGGACCGCCGGAGGAACTGGCAGGGCATATCCGGGACAAGCTGGGCTGGTACCAGGACCAGGGAGGGCTGGTGCAGCTGGCCCTGGCCCTGCGGGGGGAGAAGAACCCCTCCTACAGCCGCATCCAGGAACTGGCCCGGGGGGTGGCGGAGGGTCTGGCCCCCCTGGTGGAAGCGGGCTTTCTTCCCATCGTGGCGGTGGAGGCCGACCAGGCCAAGGTGCTGGGTCAGGCCCTGGCCGCCCTGCTGTCCGGCCCTCTGCTCTGCCTGGACGGGGTGGAGATGGACAACGGGGACTATATCGACATCGGCGCCCCGGTGGCCGGAGGCGCGGTATTACCCATCGTTATTAAAACCCTTGTATTTCACAAATCGTAGCCGCAAAAGGAGCGATCACATGATACTCAAGACCAAGCTGTTGGGGCACGTCTATGAATTCAAATCGATCAAGGACGCCCTGGCCAAAGCCAATGAAGAGAAGTCGGGAGACCGGCTGGCGGGCATTGCCGCCGAGAACGCCGAGGAGCGGGTGGCGGCCAAGGTGGTGGTAGCCAACCTGACTCTGGCCGATCTGCGCAACCACCCCGCCGTCCCCTATGAGGAGGACGAGGTCACCCGCATCATTCAGGACGACGTAAACGAGAAAATCTACGACCAGATCAAGAACTGGACGGTGGCCGAGCTGCGGGAGTGGCTGCTGGCGGAGAACCACGACGGCGATGCCATCCGATGGGTGAGCCGTGGCCTGACGGCGGAGATGATCGCCGCCGTGGCCAAGCTGATGAGCAACATGGACCTGATCTATGCCGCCAAGAAGATCAAGGTCACCGCCCATTGCAACACCACCATCGGCCTGCCGGGCACCCTGTCCTGCCGTCTCCAGCCCAACCATCCCACCGACGATCCCGACGGCATCCTGGCCTCCCTGCTGGAGGGCCTGACCTTCGGGGCGGGTGACGCGGTGCTGGGCCTGAACCCGGTGGACGATTCGGTGGAAAGTGTGCGCCGGGTGCTGGACCGGTTCCATGAGGTGCGCAACCGCTGGAACATTCCCACCCAGATCTGCGTGCTGGCCCACGTCACCACCCAGATGGAGGCGGTGCGCAAGGGCGCTCCCTGCGACCTGATCTTCCAGTCTATCGCAGGGTCCCAGAAGGGCAACGAGGCCTTCGGCCTGGACGGCAAGCTCATTGAGGAGGCCCGGCAGCTGGCCCTGAAGGAGGGTACCGCCGTGGGGCCCAACGTAATGTACTTCGAGACCGGCCAGGGCTCCGAGCTGTCCTCCGAGGCCCACTTCGGTGCCGACCAGGTGGTAATGGAGGCCCGGTGCTACGGCTTTGCCAAGCGGTTCCAGCCCTACCTGGTGAACACGGTGGTGGGCTTCATCGGGCCGGAATATCTGTATAATTCCAAGCAGGTAATACGGGCTGGATTGGAGGACCACTTCATGGGCAAGCTGACCGGCATCCCTATGGGGTGCGACGCCTGCTACACCAACCACATGAAGGCCGACCAGAACGACATCGAGGATCTGGCGGTCCTCCTCACCGCCGCCGGGTGCAACTACTTTATGGGCATCCCCCACGGGGACGACGTGATGCTCAACTACCAGACCACCGGCTTCCACGAGACCGCCGCCCTGCGGGAGATGTTTGGCCTGACTGCTATTCCCCCCTTCCAGCGGTGGCTGGAGGACATGGGCTTTGTGGAGAACGGCAAGCTGACCCCCCTGGCGGGTGACGCTTCGGTGCTGCTGGGTTAAGGAGGTTACGACGTTGAATGAACAAGAACTGCGCTCCATGGTGGAGCGGATGGTGCTGGAGCTGGCGGGGAAGCCGACCGCTGTGACTACGACCCGGCCCGCTTCCCGGCAGGAGGAGGTAAGCCAGGGCTGCCTGGAGGACATCACCCAGATCGACCTGCGGCGGCAGTACCTGGTGGACAACCCCCGCAGCGGCCAGGCCTTTCAGGATCTGAAGTTAAAGACTCCCGCCCGGCTGGGGCTGGGACGGGCGGGAGCCAGGTATCGAACTATCTCCATGCTGCGGATGCGGGCTGACCACGCCGCCGCCCAGGATTCGGTGTTCTCCCATGTGCCTGACGAATTCGCGGTGAACAACGGCTTTGTGCCCGTCCAGACTCTGTGCCAGACCAAGGACGAGTATTTGACCCGTCCCGACAGGGGCCGCCGGTTCGACGAGGAGAACCAGGCTATCATCAAAAAGACCTTTGGACAGAACCCGAAAATTGCCCTGGTGGTAGGGGACGGACTCAGCTCCGCCGCCATTGAGGCCAACGCCGTGGACTGCCTCCAGGCGGTGCGGGCGGGCCTGAAGGCCTACGGCCTGGAGGGCGGCCCGGTGCTCTATGTAAAGTACTGCCGGGTGGGCGCCTCCGACCACATTGGCGATCTGACGGGCGCGGAAGTGGTCTGTATGCTGGTGGGGGAGCGGCCCGGCCTGGTGACCGCCGAGTCCATGTCGGCCTACCTGACCTACAAGCCCCACATCGGTATCCCCGAGTCCAAGCGCACCGTGATCTCCAACATCCACAAGGGGGGCACCACCGCCGTGGAGGCGGGGGCGCACATTGCGGAACTCATCAAGACCATGCTGGAAAGGAAGGCGAGTGGAATTGACCTGCGTTGAGGATACCAGCGGCAACGGGGCCCCGCACGGCGGGGCGCGCGTCAGCGCGTACAAGCGTTTTGCCGCCAGGCAAAACCTTGATGCCGGGCGAATTCACTTTGCCCGAGCAGATGAAAATACA
>NZ_CAJFGT010000109.1:0-4287 GCF_904377885.1 Flavonifractor sp. An112
CCCTATCCCGGCCGCGGCATCGTGCTGGGCCGCTCCGCCGACGACACCAAGGCGGTCATCGCCTACTTCATCATGGGCCGCAGCGAGAACTCCCGCAACCGTGTGTTTGTGGAGACCCCCGACGGCATCCGCACCCAGGCCTTTGATCCCTCCAAGATGACCGACCCCTCCCTCATCATCTACAATCCAGTCCGGGTGTTCGGCGCCTCCACCATTGTCACCAACGGTGACCAGACCGACACCATCCGGGAGGGCCTGGCCGCCGGCAAGACCTTCTCTCAGGCTCTACATACCCGCACCTTCGAGCCGGATGAGCCCAACTACACCCCCCGTATTTCCGGTCTGGTGAAGAAGGACGGCGACTATGTGCTCTCCATCCTGAAGAGCGCCGACGGCGATCCCGCCTCCTGCCGCCGCTACTTCTATGCCTATGAGAAGCCCCTGGCCGGTCAGGGCCACTTCATCCACACCTACATGGGTGACGGCAATCCCCTGCCCTCCTTCGAGGGTGAGCCGGAGCAGATCGCCATCACCAGCGAGACTCCCGAGGAATTTGCCCAGCTGATCTGGAACAGCCTCAATGAGGAGAACAAGGTCTCCCTCTTTGTGCGCTATATCGACATCATGACCGGCAACTGGGAGACCGTCATCCTCAATAAGCATCAGTAAGAAGGAGGAAGCACAGAACATGACCGAACTGGAGCTGAAATACGGCTGCAACCCTAACCAGAAGCCTGCCCGCATCTTTATGGAGTCCGGCGAGCTGCCCATCAAGGTGCTTAACGGCAAACCGGGCTACATCAACTTTCTGGACGCGCTGAACTCCTGGCAGCTGGTCAAGGAGCTGAAGGAGGCCACCGGCCTGCCCGCCGCCGCTTCCTTCAAGCACGTCTCCCCCGCAGGCGCTGCTGTGGGCACTCCCCTCACCGACGTGGAGAAGAAGATCTACTTTGCGGAGGACATGGACCTGTCCCCTATCGCCTGCGCCTATGTGAAGGCCCGTGGCGCCGACCGGCTGTGCTCCTACGGCGACTGGGCCGCCCTGTCCGACGTGTGCGACGCCCAGACCGCCCGCTATCTGGCTCTGGAGGTGTCCGACGGCGTCATCGCCCCCGGCTACACTGAGGAGGCCCTGGCCATCCTCAAGACCAAGCGTAAGGGCGGCTACAACGTGGTGGAGATCGATCCCAACTACGTCCCCAAGGCCATCGAACACAAGGACGTGTTCGGCATCACCTTTGAGCAGGGCCGCAACAACTATGAGATCAACGCCGACCTGCTGAACAACATCGTTACCGACAACAAAGAGCTGCCCGAGCACGCCAAGCGGGATATGCTCATCTCCTTGATCACCCTGAAGTACACCCAGTCCAACTCGGTGTGCTATGTGAAGGACGGTCAGGCCATCGGTGTGGGTGCCGGCCAACAGAGCCGCATCCACTGCACCCGTCTGGCAGGCAACAAAGCGGACAACTGGCTGCTGCGCCAGCATCCCAAGGTTCTGGGCCTCCAGTTCGTGGACGGCATCCGCCGCCCCGATCGGGACAACGCCATCGACGTGTACATCTCCGACGAGTACGAGGATGTGCTGGCCGAGGGCGTGTGGCAGAACACCTTCAAGGTCAAGCCCGAGGTGCTCACCGCCGAGGAAAAGAAGGCCTGGATCGCTACCCAGTCCGGTGTGACCGTGGGTTCCGACGCCTTCTTCCCCTTCGGTGACAACGTGGAGCGGGCCCGCAAGTCCGGCGTGTCCTACATCGTGCAGCCCGGCGGCTCCATCCGGGACGACCACGTCATTGCCACCTGCAATAAGTACGGCATTGTCATGGCCTTTACCGGGATGCGGCTGTTCCACCATTAAACCAGTTCCAGGGGGTATCCAATACCCCCTGGATACGCAGAACTGCGCCAATGTACATTGGCGCAGTTCTGCGATACCCCCGGTTTCGCGCCCGTGGCGCGGGTCGGGGTATGTCTGGGAGAAGTGAATTCTCCCAGACATACATCTGATTTTTTCGCTCCGGGGTCACGGAGCGCAACACCCTCCGCGAAAAAGCTTTTCGCTACGCGAAAAGGACGGGGGTAACGAAACGAGGTTTGAACATGAAGGTATTAGTCGTAGGCGGAGGCGGGCGGGAGCACGCCATCTGCTGGAAGCTGTCCCAGAGCCCCCATGTCACCCGGCTCTACTGTGCCCCCGGCAACGGCGGCATTGAATCCATCGCCCAGTGCGTTCCCATCGCCGCCACCGACGTGGACGGTATGGTGAAGTGGGCCAAGAGCCACGCCATGGATTTTGTGGTGGTAGCCCCCGATGATCCCCTGGCTCTGGGCATGGTGGACGCCATGGAGGCGGCGGGTATCCCTGCCTTCGGCCCCACCGCGGACGCTGCCATCATCGAGGCCAGCAAGATCTTCTCCAAGAACCTGATGAAGAAGTACAACATCCCCACCGCCAAATATGAGACCTTTACCGATATGGACGCCGCTCTGGCCTATGTGGAAGCTCAGGGCGCCCCTATCGTGGTCAAGGCTGACGGTCTGGCTCTGGGCAAGGGTGTCATTGTGGCCCAAACCGTGGAGGAGGCCAAGGAGGCCGTCCGCTCCATGATGAGCGATCACCGCTTTGGCGAGGCTGGGGCCAAGGTCGTCATCGAGGAGTGCATGACCGGACCCGAGGTCACCGTGCTGGCCTTCTGCGATGGAGAGCATATTTTGTGTATGCCCTCCTCTCAGGACCATAAGCGGGCCTATGACGGCAACCAGGGCCCCAACACCGGCGGCATGGGCGCTATCTCCCCCTCCCCCAACTACACCGCCGCCGTGGCCATCCAGTGTATGCGGGACATCTTCCTGCCCACCGTAGCAGCACTGAAGGCGGAGGGCCGCCCCTTCAAGGGCGTCATCTACTTCGGCCTCATGATCACTCCCGAGGGTCCCAAGGTGGTGGAGTACAACGCCCGCTTCGGTGATCCCGAGTGTCAGGCCGTCCTCTCCCTGCTGGACTCCGACCTGATGGAGATCTTCGCTGCCTGCCGTGAGGGCCAGCTCAACAAGATGGATATCCGCTGGAAGCCCGGCGCGGCCTGCTGCCTTGTGCTGGCCTCCGGCGGCTACCCCGGCAGCTATCAGAAGGGCTACCCCATTACCGGCCTGGAGGAGGCCGGCGAGACCGCCGTGGTATTCCACGCCGGTACCAAGCTGGACGACAACGGTGATATCGTTACCAATGGTGGTCGTGTTCTGGGCGTCACCGCCGTGGGCGACAGTCTGGATGAGGCCATCGACGGCGCTTACGCCGCCGCCAAGCACATCCACTTCCAGGATATGCACTTCCGCACTGACATTGGTCGGGTATAAACGCCATAAAAAAGGCCTCCGGCCGGGAAATCCCGGCTGGAGGCCTTTTTCTTAGTTGAATTTCTCCATCCAGTAATGGTCGTTATCCTCACAGACTTTGATCCCGTCCTGGTAGCGATAGCCCAGTTTCAAATAGAACTCGTGGGAGGTCAGAGAAGCGGAAACCGCCACACGCTTGGCAGCCCGGAACAGCGGGTCAGCCTCCAGGGTCTGCACCAATTTTCTGCCCACACCCTTGCCTTCCCAGTCAGGCCGTACAAACAGGGCCCTGATCTCGCACTCCCCCGGCCGGTCCTCCATAGGCGCCACAGAGCCGCAGGCCAGCAGCTCATCCCCCAGCATAGCCACATAGCTGTGTCCGCCTGATTTGGGGATAGCAGCCACACCTTCCGGATTGTAATACTCTACAAACTCCATCAGAGCCTCGCGGGGATAGTCCCGAATATTGACCTCCAGCAACACCCGGCCGATGAGGGCCGATACCTCAGCCACCTGGTTCTCCTCCATGGGGCGTATGCAGATCTGTTCCACTATCTTCTCGCTCCTTTTCATCCGTCGGTGCGGATATCTTAATTCGCTCTCAGTATACGCCGATATTCAGAGGCTGACAAGACGCTTGCGTCAATTCAGGCCGTCCCCACACGGGAGTCCTTTCGTTTCTCCTCCTCGCTGAGCTTCACAAAGGGGACCAGATCATGGTGGAGCTTTGCCAGATCATTTCTGCTCTCCGGTGAGACAGATCCGCTGAACCGGTAGCCCTCGGACCGCATATAGGCGTTCCAGCGCCTGTGCTCCAGCTCCTCAATGGTCCTCCGCTCATCTGGAGTCAGCTCACTTTCCTTCTTTGAGGCCCCAGGGATTCCGCATAAGATCCGCATTTTCAAATGGATTGCCGCAGCAACGGAAGAACGATAGTTAAATTCGTAT
>NZ_CAJFGT010000110.1:0-4142 GCF_904377885.1 Flavonifractor sp. An112
GGGGTTTTCGCAAATAACCATGACCTTGCCCTTGCGCTTGATGATCTTGCACTTCTCGCACATGGGCTTCACGGACGGTCTAACTTTCATGTCATTAACCTCCTGTAGAGCCTGATGGCCCCGGTACGGCGGAGGCAAGGCCCCGCTGACCCGCACCGGTCATTGATAGGGTCGGCAGGCCTGCGCCCGCCGGAATGAGCCGGATTACTTGCTTCGCCAAGTGATCCGGCCCCGGGTTACGTCGTAGGGGGACATCTGGACGGTGACTTTATCGCCGGGCAGAATGCGGATGAAGTTCATCCGCAGCTTGCCGGAGATGTGGGCCAGAATGATGTGGCCGTTTCCGATGTCCACATGGAACGTGGTATTGGGAAGGGACTCGGTGACGACGCCCTCCACTTCGATCATATCGTCTTTTGCCAAAGCGTCATACCCTCCTTGACTCCTCAGCTCGGAAAGCGGCCAGCGCCCTCCGCACCTCTCGGTTTGTGATGGGTTCCCCAGTCCGGATCTTCTCCAGAACGGGGTGTTGGAAGTCCCCGGCGTCGGCCGTGTGTACGGTTTTCTTCCGCTTGGGGGACTCTGCCTTTCGCCGTCTGCCGTCGCAGAGCAGCAGATAGGGGCCGTCTTGATCCAAAACGCAGAACAGCTGCCCCTTGTCATGCCCTGCCAGTGAGCGGACGATCCGCGGATGCTCCGCCGCCATACTCAGTCCTCCGCCACGGTAAGCACTTCGGGCTCGCCGTCGGTGATGAGGATGGTATTTTCATAGTGGGCGGTCATGCTACCGTCGGCGGACACGGTGGTCCAGCCGTCCTTGAGCACCTTCACCCGCCAGTCACCGGCACACACCATGGGCTCCACGGCGATGGTCATGCCCGGCTGGAGCCGGGGGCCGTGTCCGGCAGGCCCGTAGTTGGGGACCTCCGGAGCCTCGTGGAGCTTGGCGCCCACACCGTGACCCACAAAGTCCCGCACCACGGAGAAGCCGTTGGCCTCCACATACTGCTGAACGGCGTGGGAGATGTCGTACACCCGCTTGCCCGGCCGGGCCAGACGGATGCCCTCCCAGAAGCTCTGCTCGGTGACCCGAATGAGCCGCATGGCCTCGTCGCTCACCTCTCCGCAGGGGAAGGTGGCAGCACAGTCACCATGAAAGCCGTTGAGGTAAGCGCCCACGTCAATGGAGACGATGTCGCCTTCCTGCAGCTTCCGGGGGCCGGGGATGCCGTGGATAACCTGCTCATTGATGGAGATGCAGGCGGAGCCGGAAAAGCCGCCATATCCCAGGAAGGAGGGCTTGGCTCCGTGACTTTCGATAAATTTGCGTACCGCGGTGTCAATCTCATGGGTGGTGACACCGGGCCGCACCATGGAACCGGCCAGCGCCCGGGCCTGGGCGGTCAACCGCCCGGCCCGGCGCATCAGCTCGATTTCACGGGGAGATTTCAGTGAGATCATTTCCATCTCAAATCACTTCTCCAGCAGTTCCATGATCTTGTTGTTGGTCTCTTCGATCCCGCCCAGATCAGGCACGCTCATCAGCACGCCGTGAGCCTGGTAATAGTCCTTGAGGGGCTCGGTCTCGTTGTGATAGACCTCCAGCCGGTGCTTAACGGTCTCAGGCTGGTCGTCCTTGCGCTGCTCCAGCTCGCCGCCGCACTTGTCGCAGATCCCCTCCTGCTTGGGAGGAGCGGCCACAATGTGGTAGGTGGCGCCGCAGGTGTGGCAGGTCCGGCGGCCCGTCATACGGGCCTCGATGACGCTGTCGGCGATCTCCAGGGAGAGCACCGCGTCAAAGTGGATGCCGTGGGCATCCAGAGCCTCAGCCTGGGCGATGGTGCGGGGCACGCCGTCCAGGATAAAACCGTTGGCACAATCGGACTCGGCCAGCCGCTCCTGAATGATGCCGATGATGACCTCATCAGGGACCAGCTTGCCGGCGTCCATATAGCTCTTAGCCTCCAGCCCGATGGGGGTGCCGGCCTTGACGGCGGCCCGGAGGATGTTGCCGGTGGAGATGGTGGGGATACCCAGCTTCTTGCTGATGATCTCAGCCTGAGTACCCTTTCCGGCGCCGGGGGCGCCCAGAAGAATGATTTTCATTTTCCTCGCCCCTTACTCCAGGAAGCCCTTGTAGTGGCGCATCATCATCTGAGCCTCCATCGCCTTGGTGGTCTCCAGAGCAACGCCCACCACGATGATGACGGAAGTACCGCCGATGGCCAGGCTGCTGACGCCGATGATGGCGCCGGTGACGATGGGAGCGATGGCGATCACGGCCAGATAGAGAGCGCCAAACATGGTGATCTTACCCAGAACCTTGTGGATAAAGTCGGCGGTGGGCTTGCCGGGACGGAAGCCGGGGATAAAGCCGCCGTTCTTCTTGAGATTGTTGGCCACTTCCACCGGGTTGAACTGCATGGTGGAATAGAAGTAGCTGAAGCCCACAATCAGCAGGAAGTAAACAATGATATAAACAATGCTGGTGGTGTTGAACACGCGGAGGAACACGCCCCAGCCGCCCTCGCTCTCGACGCTCTTGCCGAAGAACATACCCACGGTAGCGGGCAGGGAGGCAATGGCCTGAGCAAAGATGATGGGCATAACGCCGCTCATGTTCACCTTCAGGGGGATGTGGCTGGACTGGCCGCCGTACATCTTGCGGCCCACCACCCGCTTGGCATACTGGACGGGGATGCGGCGCTCGGAGTTCTGGATGAACACGATGAGCACCACGATGGCCAGCATACCGATTACGATGAGGATGGCGCCCCACCAGGGAAGGTTGAAGACACCATCGCCGGTGACGCCGTTGAGGTTGTTGCGGATACCGGTGTAGATAGCCTCCACCATACCGGGCACCCGGGACAGGATACCGGCAAACAGGATGATGGAGATGCCATTGCCGATGCCGAACTCGGTGATCTGCTCACCCAGCCACATAACAAAGGCGGAACCGGCGGTAAAGCAGAGGATAATCACAACGGCCACCCACCAGCCGGGCAGACCGGCGGTGTCCAGCAAAGCGCCGTTGCTGGTGCTGGCGACCAGGGTGTAGTAGCCCAGGCCCTGCAGGATAGCGATAGCCACGGTCACGTAACGGGTGATGGCCGCGATCTTCTTCCGGCCCTCCTCGCCGCCGTCCCGCTGGAGACGCTCCAGGGCGGGGATGGCAACGGTGAGCAGCTGGATGATGATGGAGCTGTTAATATACGGCTGCACGCCCAGGGCAAAGACGGCGGCCATGGAGAAGGCGGTGCCGTTCATGGTACCCAGCAGGGAGAAGATGCCTCCCATGTTGTTGAGCGTAGAGCCCAGCAGGTCACTGTTGATAAAGGGAACAGGAACCACCGAGCCCAGCCGGAAGATGAGCAGCGCGAAGACGGTAAAGAGGATCTTCTTGCGCAGCTCAGGGATCTTCCACGCGTTACGGATGGTCTGGATCACTTAGACCACCTCGTACTTTCCACCTGCCGCCACGATCTTCTCCTTGGCGGAGGCAGAGAAAGCGGAGGCCCGGACAGTCAGCTTCTTGGTCAGGGTGCCGTTGCCCAGCACCTTGTAGCCGTACTCGCACTTGGAGAGGATACCCTTCTCCAGCAGGTCGCACACGTTGACCACAGCGCCGTCCTCGAACTTGTTCAGGGCGGAGACGTTGATGGCCTCCAGGGGCTTGGCAAAAATGTTGTTGAAGCCCCGCTTGGGGATACGGCGGGTCAGAGGCATCTGGCCGCCTTCAAAACCCACGCGGACGCCGCCGCCGGAGCGGGCCCACTGGCCCTTCTGGCCGCGGCCGGCAGTCTTGCCGTTACCGGAACCGTTGCCGCGGCCCTTGCGGTAAGCCTTGGGGTTGGAACCGGCAGCGGGGGAAAGATCATGCAGATTCATTTCGCGCACCTCCTTACTGTTCCTCGGTCACCTGCAGCAGATAGCCGATGTGGGCAATCTTGCCGCGGGTAGCCTCGTTATCGGGCTGTACGGTGGTGTCGCCGATGTGGCGCAGCCCCAGAGCCTCGGCGGTGGCCTTATGCTTGGCAATGCGGCCGTTCAGGCTCTTGACCAGCTTGATGTTCAGATTAGCCATGTTCACGGCCCTCCTTAACCTACGATCTCGCTGACGCTCTTGCCGCGGATGCGGG
>NZ_CAJFGT010000111.1:0-3990 GCF_904377885.1 Flavonifractor sp. An112
CAGCTTGGCCATGGGCTTCAGGCCGTACTTCTCAACAGCCTCGCCGGAAGCCAGCACGATGGCGGCAGCGCCGTCGTTGATGCCGGAGGCGTTGGCAGCGGTGACGCGCTGGACGTGCTTCTTGGCGTCAGCCTCGTGGACCTGGGTGACCTCAAAGGTGTGAACGATCTCGTCCTCCACGCCCTCGGGACCGGCGGGGAAGGCGCCGCGCAGCTTGGAGACGGACTCCATGGTCACGCCGGCCTTGGGGAACTCGTCCACCTTGAACTCCACCATTTCCTTCTTCTTCTTCACCATGACGGGCACGATCTCGTCCACGAACTTGCCGGCAGCCTGGGCGGCCTCGGTCTTGTTCTGGGAGGACACGGCAAAGGCGTCCATCTCCTCGCGGGTGATGCCCCACACGTCGGCGATGTTCTCAGCGGTGGTGCCCATGTGATAGTTGTTGTAAGCGTCCCACAGGCCGTCCTTGATCATGGTATCGACGACCTTCTTGTCGCCCATGCGGGCGCCCCAGCGCTCAGCAGGCAGAGCGTAGGGAGCAGCGGACATATTCTCAGTGCCGCCGGCCACGATGACGTCGGCGTCGCCGGACAGGATGGCGCGGGCGCCCTCAATGACGGACTTCATACCGGAGCCGCACACCATACCCACGGTGTAAGCGGGCACGGAGTAGGGCAGACCGGCCTTCACGCCCACCTGACGGGCGGGGTTCTGGCCCTGGGCGGCGGTGAGGATGCAGCCGAACATCAGCTCATCCACCTGCTCGGGCTTCAGGCCGGAGCGGTTCAGAGCCTCCTTGACGACAACAGCGCCCAGATCGGTGGCGGGGGTGTCCTTCAGGCTGCCCCCGAAGGAGCCGACAGCGGTACGGCAGCAATTGACTACGTAGACTTCTTTCATTGTGAATGACCTCCAGACTATTTCGATTTCTCCCCTAATAAACCCTTCGTTTCATTATACATCCGACATTAGTAAAAATCAACTGTGGAAAGTGTGGAAGCAGGGTGTGTCAAAGAGTATCCAGTTTGTACCAGAAGCGCAGGGGCAGGATAGGGTTGCGGGCCGGGTTGCAGGGGGATATAATAAGGAAGAACAAGAGCGGAGAAGGAGGCGTGGTATCGTGCGGGAAGAACACTGGGCGGCCTATCTGGACTGCGTGGGGGAGCTGCTGGTGTCCCAGCCGGTGCAGGCCATGAAGGAGATCCGGCACCATCCGGGTGTGTCCTGCTTTGAGCACAGCCTGTTTGTGTCCTATGTGGCCTTCCGCCTGGCCCGGCGGTGGGGGCGGGACGGACGGGCGGCGGCCCGGGCGGGGCTGCTCCACGACCTGTATCTTTACGATCCCAAGAGCCTGCCCTCCTATAAACAGTGCTTTGCCCATCCCCTGGCGGCGGAGCGAAACGCCCGGGCCCTGTGCGGGGAACTGAGCCGGGAGGAGGAAAACGGCATCCTGGCCCATATGTGGCCCATGGCCCGCAGCGCCCCCCGCAGCCGGACGGCGGCGGCGGTGTGTGTGGCCGACAAGCTGTGCGCCACGGCGGAGGTGCTGGGGATCTGGCGGCGGACCGCCCTGTACCGGATGGCCTGCCTGCCCCGGCCTGCCTTCGGTGGAAACGCGGTAAAGAAACGGTAAAGACCGCCCTTTCCTTGTGCAAGGGGCCCAAGTTGGAAAAAAAGACGGGTTTTTTTCAAAATCCCGGTGCATTTTTCCGCCTACTTTGCTATAATAATGTCTACTGAATAAACCGAAAATCGGTTTATTCCCGCGGCTGTAGCCGCGCAATTCCATAAAATGGCTCAAGGGAGCCGATTTTATGGAATTCAGCCATTGTTATAATGCGTATTTCCATTGGTGCATTGAGACGCACCAATGGAAGGTGCAAGGTTTTTTGGATAACTTCGTCCAAAAACCTTGCACCAGAACAAAGCTACTTGGCCTTGAAAGCTTTGGCTTTCAAGCCTTCCAGCTTTGTTCATTGCGCATTATAATGACCCTAGAATACGCCCTGCGGCAGCCTGCCCGCCGGGCGGACAGGCAAATCCATTGTTTTTTGAGGTGATCTCAGGTATGAGCGCGACTGGAGCGGTAGTGTTCCTGCCCCGGGAGGGGACCGGCGTGTGCCCCATGCTGGAGGACCTGCTCTTTGATCCGGCGGCCCTGTGGCTGGCGGAGGCGCTGGAGAGCGCCGGCGTGCAACAGTTTTTTGTGGTGTGCCACAGTGACGACCGGGAAAAGGCCGAGGGCTGCTTCCCGGTGGGAACGGAGTTCGTCACCGGCGGCACCGAGGACGCCCTGGACCAGCTGATGGCCTTCCTGGGCAAGCTGGAGGGAAAGGTGCTCATCCTGACCCGGCCGGTGCTTCTCTCCTGGCAGAGCGCCCGGCAGCTGGCGGATGACAGCAGCACCGGTCCTCTGGATAATAAAGATACCGGCGTGTGCCGCATTGACGCGGCCCTGTTGGCCCAGGCTTTGGCCGACGGCAGCGGCCTGGACGAGGCCCTGAAGGAAAACGCCGACAAGCTGGGTGGCCGGAGCATCTGGTATCAGAGCGCCGCCCTCATCAAGAGCAGCCCCGAGGGCCGGGTGGAGGCCGAGCTCACCGCCCGCAACTACGGCGCCTACCGCCTGCTGGAAAGCGGCGTGCGCATGATGGACCCCAACACCTGTTATGCCGGACCCCGGGTCCGGGTGGGTAAGGGCACGGTGATCCTGCCCGGCACCATCCTGCGGGGCGAGACGGTGATTGGGACCGGCTGTGAGCTGGGCCCCAACACCATGATCCGGGACTGTACCCTGGCCGACCATGTGGTGGTCAATGCCTCCCAGCTCAACGAGAGCACCGTGGACGCCGGGGCCAGGATCGGACCCTTCGCCTACATCCGCCCCAACTGCCATGTGGGGGCCAACGTGAAGGTGGGCGACTTTGTGACGCTGAAGAATGCCTCCGTGGGAGAGGATACCAAGATCTCCCACCTGACCTATGTGGGAGATGCCGACGTGGGCTGCCGGGTGGATCTGGGCTGTGGTACCGTCACCGTCAACTATGACGGGGTGGGCAAGTACCGCACCACCATCGGGGACGACGCCTTCATCGGCTGCAATACCAATCTGGTTGCCCCCGTGAAAGTTGGGGACGGAGCCTACACCGCCGCCGGCTCCACCATTACCGACGATGTGCCCGCCGACTCCCTGGCCATCGCCCGGCCCCGCCAGACGGTGAAGAAACAGTGGGCCGCCCGCCAGACCCGTAAAAAGTGAACCCGTCCCGCTGATGGGACAGAAAATAAAAAAATAAGTTCGATCTGCACGAAAAGACAGAGAACACTAATTTTGTGAGAGGATGTTTGAAAGATGATCGCACACGGTAAGGACATCAAGATCTTTTCCGGCACTTCCAACCGCAAGCTGGCTGAGGCCATCTGCAAGGAGATGGGCATGGAGCTGGGCAACGCCGAGGTAGGCGCCTTCTCCGACGGAGAAAACTTTGTCTCCATCTACGAGACCGTCCGCGGCTCCGACGTGTTCGTGGTCCAGTCCACCAGCTCTCCGGTCAACGACAACCTGATGGAACTGCTCATTATGATCGATGCCCTGAAGCGGGCTTCCGCCGGCCGGATCACCGCTGTGATGCCCTACTTCGGCTACGCCCGTCAGGACCGCAAGACCAAGCCCCGCGATCCCATCTCCGCCAAGCTGGTGGCCAACCTGATCACCCGGGCCGGCGCCGACCGGGTGCTCACCATGGACCTGCACGCCAACCAGATCCAGGGCTTCTTCGACATCCCCGTGGACAATCTGCTGGGCAACCCCATCTTCACCAACTACCTCCACGACCGCTTTAAGGGCAAGGAGGACGAGATGATCGTGGTCTCCCCCGACGTGGGTTCCGTGGCCCGGGCCCGGGCCTTCGCCCAGAAGCTGGGCATGGGCCTGGCCATCGTGGACAAGCGCCGCCAGAAGGCCAACTCCTCCGAGGTCATGAACAT
>NZ_CAJFGT010000112.1:0-3763 GCF_904377885.1 Flavonifractor sp. An112
ATATGATGGTATGAAGTTTTAATAAAAGGGGATGCGAACCGGATGGGAGCCATGTGAGCCACCGGCCCAAAAGAGGGGGCATATAACTGGCCCGCGTGCTCTCCCAGCTGAGCTATAGGCCCATATTATTAAAGTGTATTTACTCAACACTCCAGTATTATAGCATAATTAAACCGGTTGTAAAGAGGTTTTTGAAAAAAACTAAAAAGTGATATTGATAAATGGTCGGAAATGATGTATGATATCAAATACAGCCTTCCAGCGGACGGCGCTGATGCGTCCGGTCCAAGGCAAGGCCGCACTAGTCGGGGAGTTAGCGGTGCCCTGTACCTGCAACCCGCTACAGCAGGGATGAATCCCGGCCCCCGGATCTGCGTTGTGTCGTCTGACCCCGGTAAGTAGTGATGATGGATCGGTCCCGCGCAAGGTCGCCCCGTGAACCGTGTCAGGCGGGGAACCGAGCAGCACTAAGCGGACCGCGATCTGTGCCGCGGGGTTCCCGCTCCTGAGCCGGCTGCCAGGGTAACGGGCATAGCGCTGATTCCAAAGGTCGGTGTGCGGTCTTGCCATGAACCGGATGTACAAGGAGGGGCGAAGCGACGCGGCTTTCCGCATCCTCCGCCCCTCTTTTTCACTTTTATGACGAGGTGACCGGCGTGTATCAGGCTTTATACCGAAAATGGCGGCCCCGTACCTTTGACGACGTGGTGGGTCAGGCCCATATCACCGATACGTTGAAGCGGCAGGTGGAGACCGGACGACTCTCTCACGCCTATTTGTTTACAGGTACCAGAGGCACAGGCAAGACTACCTGCGCCAAAATCCTGTCCCGGGCGGTCAACTGTGAGCACCCGGTCAACGGGAATCCCTGCAACCAGTGCCCGTCCTGTTTGGGCATTGAGAATGGCTCTATTTTGGATGTGTTGGAGCTGGATGCGGCCTCCAACAACGGCGTGGACCAGGTTCGTGCCCTGCGGGATGAGGCGGTATATACTCCAGCGGCGGTGCGGAAACGGGTGTACATTGTGGACGAGGTCCATATGCTCTCCACTGCGGCATTCAATGCGCTGCTGAAGATCCTGGAAGAGCCTCCTGCACATCTGATGTTTATTTTGGCCACTACAGAGCTGCATAAAGTGCCGGCTACCATCAAGTCCCGCTGTCAGCAGTTCTCCTTCAAGCGCATTCTGCCCGGCGATATCGCTGCCCGGCTGGCCTATGTGGCGCGCCAAGAGGGCCTGGAGCTGAGAGGAGAGGGCGCGGAATTACTGGCCCGGTTGGCAGACGGCGGACTGCGTGATGCCCTGTCTTTGCTGGACCAGTGCGCGATACCGGACGGCCCTATCGGTGTTCAGGAGGTACTGGACGCGTTAGGGTTGGCTGGGAACCTGGAGACGGCCCGCCTGATGGAGCAGATTGGACAGGGTGATACCGCTGCTGCCCTGGAGACCTTAGCCAAATTATATGGTGCCGGCAAGGAAGTGGGGAGCCTGCTGGGTGAGCTGTCTGCCCTGACAAGGGATCTTCTGGTACGTAAGACGGCTCCCAAGGGCGGGGCGGCACTGCTGACTGGCGGTTACGACGAGAACACCATGCGGCGGCTGTCCAATCTGTTTCAAACGTCCCGGCTGGCTCAGATGCTGGGTGTGCTTCAGGCCACCATTGCCGACCTGTCCCGCAGCGGCAACCGCCGTACGGATGCCGAGCTCTGTCTGATCCGCCTCTGTGATCCGGTGCTGGATGAGAGTATGGCAGGAATCAATGCCCGTCTGTCCAGAGTAGAGGAACTACTGGCAGGTGGGATACCTACCGCCTGTGCGGTACCGCCTGTACCGCAGAAAAAGGTGCCGGATAGCCGGAGCAGTCAGAAAGATACCCCACCCTGGGAAGAGGAGCGCCCCCCGCTGCCAGAGGAACCCGGGGAGCGTATCGCTTATCAAGCAGAATCGGAGCCTGCCCCAGCGCCTGTTTCTCGGGTGGAGAAGAAGCCTGCCGATACCCCGGTTATGGCGGCGTTATCTGGTGATTTGTGGCCAGGGCTGGTGGCTGGGCTTCGGGGAAAGTTCCCGGCAGTCTATCCGTTTCTCAGCAATCCGTCCGCAGTACAGGGCCTGCTGGAAGACAGTGTGTTAACGCTGTGGGTGGATACGGATTTTACCAAAAACATGGTGGGCACTTCTGCAGTGCTGGAAGCGTTGGAAAAGCTGGCTGCTGCGCAGACCGGCCGGGCTGTACGGTGTACTGTAAAGGTGGGTGCACCGCCAAAAACAGCTCCGGCGGCACAACAGCCAGCCGAGCATGATAATCTGGATGATCTGTTGGCAATGGGCCAGCAGTTTGACAACATTATTATTGAAGAATAAAGGAGTTGCGACCTATGGCAAAGGGATTTAACAGCCGCGGATTTGGCGGCATGGGCGGCGGCATGAACATGAACATGATGAAGCAGGTCCAGAAGATGCAGCAGGATATGATGAAGATGCAGCAGGAGCTGGAGACCAAGACCTACACTGCGGCAGCCGGCGGTGGTGCGGTCAGCGCCACTGTGACCGGCAAGCGCGTGCTGGAGAGTGTTACTATTGACCCCGATGCGGTAGATCCTGAGGATGTGGAGATGCTGCAGGATATGATTGTGGCAGCCGTGAATGAGGCGCTGCGTGCGGCGGAGAACGACTCTGCCTCTTCCATGCAGCAGCTGACCGGCGGCCTGAACCTGCCCTTCTGAATTTGAAACGGGAAATGGCCGCCTGTGGGCGGCCATTTCCCATTAAAAGCAATGAACCCGAAAGCGGAGGAACATGAACATGGAGACGGCCAAGGGGTTGCAGACATCGGAACGATTTCGGATCGGTGCGCTGTTGGCGGTAGCAGGTGGCCTGCTGGATGCCTATACCTATTTGATGAGGGACGGCGTATTTGCCAATGCACAGACAGGTAACATTGTTTTGTTAGGTGTGCGGGCAGTGGAAGGGGACTGGAGCGGTGTGCTACATTATTTGCTGCCCATCCTGGCATTTGCAGCTGGTGTGATCGCCGCTGAGTGTATCAAAGAACGATTGAAGGAAGTACGTGTCGTTCATTGGCGACAGGTCACAGTTTGTTTGGAAATTATCCTGTTGGCGCTGGTGGCTTTTCTTCCGCAGCAGTTGAATGCACTGGCCAATATCATGGTCTCATTTGTATGTGCCATACAGGTAGAGAGCTTCCGAAAGGTCCGCGGTAATGCCTTTGCTACCACCATGTGTACCGGTAATCTGCGTAGCGGCACGGAGCGTCTGTATCAGTTTATCCGTACTGGGGAGAAGGATCAACTTTTGCGGGCCGCACAGTACGGTGGAATCATTCTGTTTTTCATTGGTGGTGCGGCGTTGGGTGCATGGTGCAGCAGCTTTTTAAGTCTCTGCACGGTGGCTGTTGCCTGTGTTCCATTGCTGATTGCATTCCTTTTGATGCGCCATTGATAGAAAGGTGTTTGGACACGGAGTCTTGGTATGTATTTTTCCTAAAGTAAAAAAAGATAAAAAAGAACTTGACAATGGGAATCAAAGCTGGTAAAATACAACCTGTTCCGTCGGTGAACAAACACATTTGGGGTATAGCTCAGCTGGGAGCGCCAGCAACCGTATGTGACGACCCCTCAACGCGAGGAAATGACAATTTAGTCAAAACCCCGGAAACTCAGTAAAATCAAGGGTTTCCGGTTATATGGGGGTATAGCTCAGCTGGGAGAGCGCTTGAATGGCATTCAAGAGGTCAGCGGTTC
>NZ_CAJFGT010000113.1:0-3517 GCF_904377885.1 Flavonifractor sp. An112
CTCCGCCAGAGCTTCGATATTGATGGTATTAAGCGTGTTCATATTGTCCCGCCTTTAGCTTGATCATGATGATCCACATGAGGGAGGACAGCCGGTTCAGGGCCAGGATGATGTCCCCCCGGGTCACATTGCCCTCTACATCCTTGAAGGCGGCGTAGGCCGAAAGCTCGGTCTGCCGCACCAGGGTGCGCACCTTGTTCACCGCCAGCAGGGCCGGCCCGTCGGTGTAGGCGGGCAGAAAGTGGGGCTGGCCCAGATACTTGTCCGGGTAGTGGGAGTATTCCCGCAGCTGCCCGGCATCGTAGCCGCACAGGCGCAGCTCCCCCACCGGCTCGTCCAGCACGTCGCACCGGATGAGCCGCCGCACCAGGGCCAGGGCCTCCTCCAGCTCCTTCACCAGAGCCGGGTACTCATGGGACGCCTGCTGGGCCAGCATAATCTCCCCCTCCAGGGCGTCGATCATGCCCCGGAAGGCGATGCGGGGGTGGTCCTTACGCACCAGAATATTGCCCTTGAGATGGGTCATGTGCTCCGGCTTTTCGTTCAAGGTGGCCCCGAAGAGGGTGCGGTACTTGGCAGAGACGGGCGCAGCCGGATCATCCCGGCCTTGGGGAAAGACTGCCTGGATCTTGTGGGCGGCCAGCCAGTCCCGGGCGCCGGGGGTCAGCTTCTGGTCGCGGTTGACCACCACCGGCCCCCGGGTGCCGTTGTCCGACATCCGTCGCACGTCCTCACGGGTGAGCAGCTCCATTTATTCGCTCATGCCCTCGCCGCCGTGAGGCAGGATGTGGTCCACCTCGGCGTGGGGGCGGGGAATGACGTGGACGGAGATCAGCTCCCCCACCTTTTCGGCGGCGGCAGCGCCCGCGTCGGTGGCGGCGTTGACCGCACCCACGTCGCCCCGGACCATGACGGTCACCAGACCGCCGCCCACCTGCTCCTTGCCCACCAGCTGCACATTGGCGGCCTTCACCATGGCGTCGGCGGCCTCAATGGCCCCCACCAGTCCCTTGGTCTCCACCATACCCAGCGCGTTTGTATTTGCCATGTTCTGTTTCCTCCTGTCAGTTGTCTGTTTCATAGGCTCCGCCGGTTGGGCGGGAGCCGGTTTGCTTCTTCTGCCCCGGCCCGGCTGGGCCTTCTTTTTGGGGGCCTGCCGGGGCGTATCGGCCACCGGCAGATGGGGCGCTCCCCCCGCCTCGCCGGCCTCCTCCCCGTTGGCAGCCTGGACATCGTGCTCCATGTCCTCCTCCAGATCCTGGGGGCGCTCGGCCATCAGGGAGTTGGTCAGGTTCTGGGCCTCCTGTAAGATGGCCTCATGGGGGTTCAGCAGCACGCCGTCGGCGTTGACTTCGCTCATCTTACCTCAGCCTCCCCATGATCTGCTCCACCAGGCGGTTGAGCAGGGTCTCGTCCACGGTGCAGGAGGAAAGGGCCGGGCTGCTCCCCCGCAGCTCCTCCAGTTCCTTCACACCCCAGGCCACCCGCTTGATGTTGATGAGATCCAGGGGCCCGATGTTGTTGGAGCTGGACGACCCGCCCACCGCGCCGCAGCCCAGGGTGAGGGCGGGGAACAGGCAGGTGGTGGCCCCGATGCCCCCCAGGGCGGAGGGGGTATTCACCAGCACACGGCTGGCGGGAACGGCGGCAGCGAACCGCTTGGCTACGCTCTCATCCTCGGTGTGGATGGAGAAGGTGTGGCCCGCTCCCTCCCACTCCAGGATCTCGATGCAGCGGTTGAGCACCGCCTCCTCGTCGCTCTCCACAAAGCAACCCAGAATGAGGCCCAGCTTTTCGCTGGAATAGGGGTGGCCCTTGCCCACCCCGTTCTCCCGGGCCACCAGCACCCGGGCGGAAGGGGGCACCCGGTTCAGGCCCGCCAGCTGGGCCACGGTGGACACGCTCTTGCCCACGATGGCCGGGTTCATGGTGCCGTTGGGCCGCAGGATGAAGCGGGAGAGCTGCTTTGTCTCCTCCTCATCCAGCAGGTAGGCCCCCTGGGCCCGGAGGGCGGCCTTTACCGCCGGTTCCATCCGCGCCTCCATAATGACACTCTGCTCGCTGGCGCAGATGGTGCCGTTGTCGAAGGTCTTGGAGTCCAGAATCCGTTTTACTGCCTGCTCCACGTTGGCGGTGTGGTGGATATAGGCCGGGCCGTTGCCCGCCCCCACGCCGATGGCAGGGGTGCCGGAGGAGTAGGCCGCCTTCACCATGGCCGCGCCGCCGGTGGCCAGGATAAGCCGGGTGGTGTCGTGGCGCATGAGGGCGTTGGTGGCCTCGATGGTGGGGGTGGTGATGCAGGAGATGGCCCCCGCCGGGGCCCCCGCCTCCTCCGCCGCCCGGCGGATCACATTCACCGTCTCAGAAATACAGTTGGCCGCCCCGGGATGGGGGGAGAACACAATGGGGTTGCCCGCCTTCATGCAGATCATGGCCTTGTAGATCACCGTGGAGGTGGGATTGGTGGAGGGCACCAGTCCGGCCACCACACCTACCGGCACGCCGATGTCCACCGTCCGGTGCTCCCGGTCCTCAGCCAGGATGCCGTGGGTCTTTTGGTCCCGGATGGCCTGGTACAAGGTCTCCGCCGCAAAGCGGTTTTTGATCTCCTTGTCCTCCTTCCGGCCAAAGCCGGTCTCCTCCACCGCCATGTCGGCCAGCCGCCGGGCGTGCTGGGCACCAGCTTGGGAGATGGCCGCCGTGATGGCGTCCAGCTGCTGCTGGGTCATGACGGACAGGGCCTTCTGGGCCTTTTTCGCCTGGGCCAGCAGGTCCCGGACCTCCTGAACCGATCTCAGATCTTTATCAAATTCCATAGGATCACACCTCCTTGGGATGGTCCGCCACCGCCTTTACCGCCTCGGCAAAGGCGGCTGCCGCCGCGTCGCAGGCACTCTGGGTGCCGGTGAGCAGGCCGCCGCCGAAGTTGGTCTCGCTGGGGGGCTCAAAGAGGGCCACCAGCTCCACATCGGAGGCCTTCATGGCCTCGTCCAGTCCCACCATAGCCTCCAGAGGCGGGGCGATGAGGTAGGCCAGGGCCTCCCCCTCCCGCACCCCGGCCACCTTGGACAGGTAGGTGCCGGTGCGGGAGACGGTGTGGGCAAAGTAGATGACGGAGTCATCCTGATTGGCGGAGCGGAACCCCGCCCCGCTGTTCATGAAGTCCACGCAGGCCCGCAGGCCGGACTGAACCTCCGCCGGGTTGGGCCCGGCCAGGATGCCGATGACCTCGCCGGCCAGGGCGGTGGAGGCATTGGCCGCACCGGCATAGAGGGACTTGCCGTACACCACCTCCACCGCCGCCGCCTTGGTGGCCTCGTCCAGGGCGCAGTAGGTCATGTCGTCGCTGTCGGCGGTGATGAGGCCGATAGAGCGGTACTGTTTGGGCAGGCCCAGCTTTTTGGCCAAAGTCTCGCTGACGTTGGCAATGGTGCGGGTAGAGAGTACCTTGGCCGGGATCAGATCGCCTGTCATACCGTCACCCCCTCAAACTTTCCCCACGGGGCAGGCCCCGCGG
>NZ_CAJFGT010000114.1:0-6204 GCF_904377885.1 Flavonifractor sp. An112
ACCAGGTCCTCCTCAGTCACGGTGGGCCAGCTGTTGAGGATCTCCCGCTCTTGTTCGGTGTATTTCATCCCGTCCGCCCCCTCAGAAGAAGTCGGACAGATCCAGCAGGATGCCATTCCGGTCCGGCTCTGTCTGTGCCGGCTCCAGCTGGATAGTCATGGAGAAGCTGACCTTTGCCCCGTCGAAATAGAAGGACACCGCCCGACGATAGGCCTCAAGATCGGAAATGGAGCCACCCACCCCTTTGGCTACCGAGGCCATGCAGTCCTTGAAGGTGCCGCCCTGAGCCACCGCCTGGGCAAATTCCTCATTCTGCCGGCAGAACTCCAGAAGCGCATCCCGGACAGCAGACTTCATGGCACCCTCTTTTTGCCCGGTTACCTTGCCGTATTCCTCCTTCAGGCGGTCCTCAGCCTGTTCATACCAGGTATTCATTCCGCGCACCTCCCAATGGCATCGGCCAGGGCTTTCAGGGCCTTTTCCATGCCTTGGGCGGCGGTCTGATCCTCCCGCCCCCGGGCCTTCAGCAGCAAGCCGTGGAGCTTGTTGGCCAGCTCCTGCCCCTGGTTGAAGAGCACCTCGAACTGGGCCAGCTCCTTGTCCCCTGCTATGGTAGCTTGCTTGTCCGACTTATCCCGCTCATCCAGGGACCGCTTCAGGATCTCCACAGAGGCCTCAGCCTGCTTCTGTTTGTCCATGGCCTTGGCCGCCGCCTCCTTTGCCTTATCCAGTTTCTCCTGCATCTCGGCGATGGCGTCGGCCCGGGCCTTGTCAATGGCAGCCTGATCAACCACGGTCTCCACTGCCACGTCCACCGGTTTGGCCTTCAGGTCAGCAAGTTCAGCCTCCCTTCAGGTCAGCAAGTTCAGCCTCCAGGCGGGCCACATTCTCCATGGCCTGCTCCCGGTCCTCACGGACCCCAGCCAGACGGGCATTGAGCAGCCTCATATCCTCCGCCATCTTATCCCGGGCCTGCTCGGCCGTGCGCTGGTCTGCTGCGGCCTGTTCGGCGGCGGCTTTGGCCTCGTCCCGCTCTTTGATGGCCTGCTCCAGCTGGCGGGTAGTCATATCAATCACATTATGGTCCGCTACAAATTTCTCCCGTTCATCCGGAGGTAATGCCAACAGCTTCAACGCCTTGGTAGCCCCCAAATCCGCAATCGCTTGCGGATTTGAGAACTCCCTTGCCAATCGCATAAAATTCTGTGCTGTTTTCTCGGAATATCCCACTTTCTCAGCCAACCACGGAAGCCACTCTCCGTGGGACAACATATCTTTAGCTTCGATGAGGCACTTTCCAATGGTGAGAACAGCCTCCCCGCCTTTCCGCTGTGCCTCCAAAATATCGCCAGTAATGACCTCGATGGTCCTGCCTTCCGTAGGCGGGGCCATGGTCTGGGCGATGAGCCGCCCCAGATCAGGCTTGCCCATACTGGATCCCCTCCTTTGCCGCCAGTTCCACCACCCAGGCCCGGTAATCCCGGGCCGCCGAACAGAAGGGGCTCCACTGCTGCACCGCCATCCGGGCCCAGCTGGACTCGGGCACCTTGTCGGTGCGGCGGATCACCGTGTCATACACCGGCACCATACCCTCCTCCCGGAGGTAGGCCACCGAGTCCTCCACTACCGGGGAGCGGTGCCACTGGTTTACCAGAACACCGGACACCCGCAGCGCCGGGTGAAGGGAGCGCAGGCTGGCAATCTGGTCCACCAAGTCCCCCACGCCGGTGGCCGAACAGGCATCGGACAGCACCGGGATGATAATGGCGTCGCTGGCAAGAATGGCGGACACACAGGCGGCGGACAGGTTGGGCGGGCAGTCGATGACCATCACGTCATAGGCCCCGTCCTCCTCCAAAGCCTCCCGCATATCCCGCAGCGCCCTATAGCTCCGGCCCCGATCACCACCGGCGGCCTCCAGATCCAGGGCCCAAAGGTCCTCTGCCGCCGGCAGCACATCCAGGCCGGGCACGTCGGTCTGCTCCACCAACTCGTCGTAGCAGATACTCAGCCCCCGCAGCAGGGCGCCCAGACCGGCATACTCACCGGGGGGCAGCAGGATCTGAGTGGCGTTTGCCTGCCCATCAGCATCCACCAACAGCACCCGCAGCCGGCAGCTGGTTGCCAGCACATAGGCCAGATTGACGGCGGTGGTGGTCTTCCCCACCCCGCCCTTTCGATTCACGATTGCAAAAGTCTTCATGCACGAACACTCCTATCTTTCGTTGATCGGGAAACACTCCCGGATAATTTCACTTCCTACGGAAGCCTCGGCCATATAATACCGCCGGGCCGGATGGATGTAGACGATCCTGCCGGTCACTGAGCGCAGCTTTCGCATTTTGTTGGCCCGCTCGCCGCTGAGTTCATGCTCAAAGGCCGACGGGGTCCAGGTGATCTTCTCGCCTATCCTCATGCTGCTCCTCCTCCAGAGCCTGGACTGCCAGGGTCAGCGCCTGGGCCACCTGCAGGTGATCCACCGGGAAGCTGCTGGCCCGTGCCAGGGCCTCCCGGCGCAGGATCTCCAGCCGCAGCAGCTGGGCCGCTCTGGCATTGTCCATGCTGGTCTCCTTTCTCTGCAAATGGATCGTCCGGATCCTCCAGGATCTCTGTGAACTGTACCTGCCTGTACTCGGGCTCCCGCCGTTTCCTGGGGGCTGGAGCATCCACCACCGACTCATACAGCCGCTGATGGGCGCCATCAAAGGCCAGATAGATCTTGCCGGTCTCGCCCTCCTTGTTCTTGGCGATATGCAGGATCCGCCGGCTATGCGGGGTGTCCTCCTCCTTGTAGAGCAGCATGGCCACGTCAGCATCCTGCTCGATCTGCCCGGACTCCCGCAGGGAGGCCAGTGTGGGGGCCTTCACCCCGTCCCCGCCCTTCTCTGGCCGGGACAGCTGGGACAGGGCCACCACTGTGATGCCGGTGCTCTGGGACAGCTGATGCAGCCCGATGCTGATTCCAGCCACCTCTTCGGTTCGGCTGCGCCGCTTGTCCCCCTGGATGAGCTGTAAGTAGTCGATGAAAATGGCGTCATACCCCCGGCTGAGGGCAGAGGCGCGGATCTCGTCCACCGTCATGCCGCTGGCAGGTACCCATTCTAAGGCGGGCTGGATGAGCCGCTTGGAGGCCATCGCCAGGGCCTTGTAATCCTCCTCGGTCAACTCCGAGCGCTTGATCCTGCCGAAGTCCAGCCTCATGTTGTAGGCGATGAGGCGGTCCTCCAGCTTGGCCTCGCCGGTCTCCAGGGAGTAAAAGCCCACCTTCCGGCCCAGCCTGGCCCAGTGCCAGGCGAACTGGATGGCCAGCAGGGTCTTGCCGGCGGAGGCGTAGCCCCCCAGCACCACCATGTCGCCCCGGTCCACAAAGAGCCGGTCGTTGAGCTTGTCCAGCCCCCAGGTGAGATACTCCTTTCTGGTCTTGTGCCTGTCGTAGAAGTCCAGCAGAGCTTGCTCCATAGTCACATACCGCAACCCCGGCTTGTCCACCATCAGGGCATTGCCCTCTGAGAGATGCCGCTCGGCGTCCTCCAGGCTGCCCGCCTGGGCTAGCCGCTCCCCCAGCAGACGCAGATAATACAGCCTGGCCTGCTCCTTGAGGATAGGCACATACTCCCAGACGTTGGCCGCCGTCGGAGTGCGATCCATCAGGTCAATGATGTACTCCCGCCAGGGCTGCTGCTCCACATGACCCAGGCGGTGGAGTACCGCCACAGGATCTGGCTCTTTGCCTTCCACAAAGAGAGCGCGGATCGCTTGGAAGGTCATACGGTGGGTGGGGGTCACAAAGTCCTTGTCCTGGACCTCGGCCAGTATCTCTCCTACCACACTCGGCTTAATCAGCATGGAGCCTAAAACTGCCTGCTGGGCGGCCTCCATGTCCTGGATCACCATACCGGCACACCGTCCCTCTCAACCACCCGCTGGGGCGGCGGCTGATGCTGCGTCTGCACAATCTTCCGCTTCTCTGTCCACCGGCGATCCCGCAGCCAGCGGAAGGCGTAGGGGATGCCCCGGCCTTCCCGCCAGTCCTCGCAGTCCAGGTGCCGCTTAAGCCCCACGGCGATGTCGTGGAGCAGCGCCTCCTCAGATCCATACCGCTTCACCAGGGCCTGGTCCTCCGGCAGCTTGTCCCACTGCTCCACCGCCGGGTATGCTCGCCAAAAGCCCTCGAACCGCTCCGGGTGCCATGTGGGCGCCGACTTGGGCCTTCGCTTTTTCCGCTGGGGCTTGTCCCCCGGTGGGGGACTATGGGGGTTTATTAAGTCTTTATTTGATATATCTTTATTTAATTGCGTCGGATTTTCCGACGACGGTTTTTCCAACGTCGGTTCAGCCGACGTCGGTTTTCCCGACAATGGTGCGTCTTCCTCCATTGTCGGGTTTTCCGACAATGGTGCCGCCACATCCCGGATGTCGTAGATCACACCGGCAAACTTACCGTCTTCCCCGTGGGAGCGGGTGCGCCTCAGATAGCCCGCCGTCTCCATCTCTCCCAGGGCTGAGCGGATGGCATCCCGCCCGCAGCCGGCCACCGTAGCCAGCCCGGCCACACTGTAGTCCCAGTCCTCCGGCAGGGACAGAATGATGGCAAACAGCCCCTTGGTCTTGAGGGATAGCCCGGTATCCCGCAGGATGCCGTTGGGCAGCACGGTGTACCCAATGCTTCGCTGAACACGGATCACATCAGCCATTTTTCATCCCCTCCCCTTGTAAAATCCGGCCATTTGTGGTATCATAATAGTGGTTTTCATGCACGAAACCGCTTGGCCTCTCTGTCTGCGCCCACAGACAGGGGGGCCTTTTGCCTAATCATGAGACGCACCCCGCTCTCTCTGCTCCCGGATGGCGCGTCCATCCCGGATAAATCCCAGGATCATCCGCAGCACATCATCCGGCAGAGTATGGGTCTCAAGGTATGTACTCAGATCCTCACAGATGGACCCATCTGCCATGATATTGGTTACCTTGACCTTGCTCATATCGACCATTGCGCGCCACCTCCTTTTTCCATTTATGCTGTCTCCGGGTTGTCCTATGAGGACTCCCGGGCGCACCGCAGCTCCAGCGCGGCCTCCACGATCTCCTGCAGGTCCTCCAGGATGGCGTCAAACTCCGGCCGCTCCTGGGTGTCGATGACGTTGTCTTCCGCAATCCGCAGTAGTCGCCGGTCGGCATGAGACTCGGCAAAGCGGAAGATCCGGTTGGTCAGCTTGGCGCTGGCCTCCAGCACAGACCTGGGCCGGATCTCCGGCACCACGCTGCTGTACAGGGCGTTGGTCTCCCGCAGGTGCTGGTAGGCCAGGTGCTGGGCGTTGTACAGGATCACCATCAGCTCCACTACCTCATTGGGAGGTACCCGCTGGCCGCTTTCATAAGCACGTACACTTTCCACAGATATTCCCAGCCGCTCCGCTGCCGCTTCCTGGGTTAGTCCGGCTGCCTTTCGGCAGGTTTTGTAGATATTCCGGTAGTCTCCCGGCATGGTTATCTCCTCCTCTTTAGGGTAAAATGGTTATAAGATCAGCTGGCCTCCCGCTCTTCCGATCTGGCCCGGCCATAGAGGGCGTCAAATGGCGATATCTTGCTCCCCACCACTGTCCGTGGTAAAATGTGGGCGGTAGAAGGGAGGTGAATTCCATGTCTGGTATAACAGAGCAGTTTACTGAAATCGAACTCAGCTTTTTAATGCTGTCACTAGATGAATTTGAAACTCGCATCAACGAATTAAGAAATCATGTAACCCGTCCGGATACCCTAGACAATATAGAATTAAATCTAGGCTTCATAGCGGATACACGAAGGAAACTGCATAACAAAGAACACGACTTCACTTTGAATGAGGCAAAAGTCATATACTCTGCGGTATATGACAGGCGTGATTTCATCAACGAATCGCTTGATGAAGGCTTCGATAGTGAGGATGATCACTCAGACGCATTGTCCATGTTGAGAATTGCAAATTCTGTGCTCCGGAAACTGAAAGTTGCATTTTCTTCCCTCGGAATTGACATTGATGCTTTCTTGGAAACTGGATCCACTTGCTGAATTCTCAAAATTTCGAGACAACAGTTGTTCCAGCCGTTCGTAGTAATCACCGCTACGAACGGCTACTTTTACCTCCCTCATTAGCTCACCTACTTTCTCAACTTGCGGCATCATTTCCACACTTAGATATCCCCCGTCCATAGAGGGCGTCGATGG
>NZ_CAJFGT010000115.1:0-3127 GCF_904377885.1 Flavonifractor sp. An112
GGTCTCCACCTCCAGGTAGTCCCGGTCGTCCAGATACTTGCGCACGTGCTTGATGAAGGCGGTGCGGATCTGGAAGGTGCGGCGCACGTCCTCGTTCATAATGAGATCCACGTACCGTTGGCGGTAGCGCATCTCCTTGTCGGTGAGGCCGTGGAACTTCTCGGGCAGAGGCTGAAGGGACTTGGAGAGAAGGGTCACCTTATGGGCCTTCACAGAGATCTCGCCCCGCTTGGTCTTGAAGACCTCGCCTTCCACACCTACGATGTCGCCGATGTCGGTCTTCTTGAACTTGGCGAAGGCCTCCTCGCCCAGCTCGTCCACGCGGACATACAGCTGGATGCGGCCCTTGCCGTCCTGCAGGTCGCAGAAGATGGCCTTGCCCATGCCGCGCTTGGACATGATGCGGCCGGCGATGGAGGTCTCGGAGCCCTCCAGGGCCTCGAAGTTCTCCTTAATATCGGCAGAGTGATGCTTCACCACATATTTGGTGATCTGGAAGGGGTCCTGGCCCGCCTCCTGCAGCTCTTTGAGCTTAGCGCGGCGGATCAGTCGCTGTTCGGACAGGTTCTGCTCTTCGGGCTGATTGACGCTTCTCTCTTCAGTACTCATTGTTCTTGCTCCTTACTTTTGAATCTCTAGGATACGATACCTTAATACACCGGCGGGAGCTTCCACCTGGACCTCCTCGCCTACCGCACAGCCCAAAAGGGCTTTTCCGAAGGGAGAATCCTCGGAAATGCGGCCGTTCATGGGGTCGGCCTCCTGAGAACCTACCACCTGGTAGGTCTCCTCCTCCTCAAACTCCAGGTCCAGCACCTTGACGGTGGAACCCAAACGGACGGAGTTGGGGTCGCTCTCATGCTCCTCGATAATCACATAGTTGGCCAGGATGTTCTCCACCTCCGCAATGCGGGAGTAGAGCTTGCCCTGCTCGTTCTTGGCCTCGTCGTACTCGCTGTTCTCAGACAGATCGCCGAAGGAGCGGGCTTCCTTGATCTGATCGGCCACCTCTTTTTCACGGACGGTTTTCAGATAATTCAGCTCCTGTTTCAATTCCTCCAAGCGCTCAGCGCTGAGTTTGAATTCTTTCGCCATGTCGATCGCGCACACCTTTCCTTGATTGCTTTTACTCTATCAGGATGGAGCCAATACGGACTCCCATAAATTCAGAACGAAAACACTCCGCTACGTTAATACGATATTATATGTAGTTTACCACCTCCTGTCAAGTTAATAATTTGGTATTAGGTGGCAGAACGTTGAGCTGCTCCTGACCGATCCGTCCCTCCTCCCACAGCAGGGCCAACAGGGGGAGCCGGTCCAATCCGGAAGGCAGCGTTTTCCCTCTGATGGCAGGCAGAAAGCCCGCCAGATCGGGTATGGGACCGTACAGTCGGAACACCGTCTCCCCTTCCGCCGCAGACGGGCCGAAGCACAGGGTCACATCGGCCTCCACCCTGTCCGGAGGACGCACCGCGGCCCCAAATTCCGCCCTCAGCCAGGCGGCCAGTTCCTCCCCCTCCTCCCCGGCGTCTACCACTAGATCCCGCACTTGGGAACATAACTGCTCTGCCGCCCGGAACAGGGCGGGACTCACCTCCGGCCCGGACAGCAGCACCGCCGCCCGTTCCGGCTTCCGGTCCCGGCAGCGCAGGGCCGCCAAGGCCAGCGCAGGGGCCATCATCTGGCAAAAAGCCTCCGTCTCCATTGGACGCAGGCCCGCCTCCTCCAGCGCCTCCCAGTAGGGAAATTCCGCCTGGGTCAGCACCCGGCGCACCCCCCTCCGGACCAGCTCTCTGGCTCCCCGGGCCACCCGCCGCAGCCGGGCCCGCTCCCTCATCCCCTCCCGCACCGGCACTGTGGCCCGCTGACAGGGCAGTCCCAGCAGCCAATCCCGTTCTACCCGGACTCTACGGCCCTTTTCCGCCTTCCATTCCATGATTCCCACCATAGTGTCACCTCGCCTACAGCCTATGCTTTTTCCTTTCTGGTATGCCGCTCTACTTTTCCGGCTCTTTACAATGCCTTACCTTGATTTTGCACACCTTTACCGTAGGATGATAGCGCTTAATTTTTCCTTCGGGTATGATGCATATGTCTCTGGAGAGATTAAGATTGAACCCGATTTTGGAGGAATCAAACATGAATTGGAAGCGTCCCCTGGCAATCACCCTGGCCGCAGCGTCCTTCGGCACCGCTCTGGCCGCCTGCAGCGCCCCTGCCGCCTCTACCCCCGAAGCCAGCGCCACCCCCACGGTGGAGGCACAGAATCTGTCCAATCAGTCCGTTAAAGCCCCCAAGTATGTATTTCTGTTCATCGGTGACGGCATGAGCTATCCCCAGATCCAGTCCACCGCCGACTACCTGGGTGCTCTGAATGACGCCGACTACTGGCAGGCCGAGCCCAGTCTGGACGACAACGGCGGCGCCGTTCTGGACGGCCCCTCCTATCTGAACTTTATGAACTTTGAGGCCGCCGGTTCCGCTGTTACCTATGACTCCAACAGCTTCTGCCCCGACTCCGCCTCTACCGCAACCTCCATTTCCACCGGCCACAAAACCTATTCCGGCACCATCAACATGGATGAGACCGGCACCACCCCCTATGAGACCATCGCCGAGAAGGTCCACGACCAGCTGGGCATGAGCGTGGGCGTCATCTCCTCCGTCAACCTGAACCACGCCACTCCCGCCGCCTTCTATGCCCATCAGGCCAGCCGCAACGACTACTACGAGATCGGCCTGGAGCTGGTGGATTCCGGCTTTGAGTATTTTGCCGGCGGCGGTCTCCTCAAGCCCACCGGCGCCGACGAGGACCAGGAGGACCTGTACGCCCTGGCCGAGCAGGCCGGCTACAACGTGGTCAAGACCCAGGCCGAGGCCGAGCAGGTCACCGAGGGCCCTGTGATCATTGTTGACGAGCATCTGGCCGACGGCGACGCCATGGCCTACGAGCTGGACCGCACCGACGATATGTGGTCCCTGGCTGACCACGTCTCCAAGGGCATCGAGGTGCTGGAGCAGGATGAGGACGGCTTCTTCATGATGTGCGAAGGCGGCAAGATCGACTGGGCCTGCCACGCCAACGACGCCGCTTCCACCATCCACGACACCCAGGCCTTCGCCG
>NZ_CAJFGT010000116.1:0-4428 GCF_904377885.1 Flavonifractor sp. An112
GAGTACCTGGGCCTTTCTCCCCACCATGAGCAGAGCTACCGCTATTTTATGCAGGATAACCTGTTCGACCACATTGATATCAAGCCGGAGAACACCCATGTGCTTAACGGCCTGGCCAAGAACCCCGAGGCCGAGTGCGAGGCTTACAACAAGCTGATCCGGGATCTGGGCGGCATTGACCTGCAGCTGCTGGGTATGGGCCATAACGGCCACATTGCCTTCAACGAGCCGGGCGACGACTTCGGCCTGGAGACTCATCTGGTGGACCTGACCGAGAGCACCATCGAGGCCAACAAGCGCTTCTTTGAGAGCCGGGACGAGGTGCCCCGCCACGCTCTGAGCATGGGCATCAAGAACATCATGAATGCCCGCCGCATCCTGATTATCGTCAGCGGCGAGGAGAAGGCCGACATCGTGAAGGAGGCCTTTACCGGCCCCGTCACCAAGGACGTGCCTGCTTCCGTGCTCCAGCTCCATCCCGACGTAACCCTGGTGGGCGATAAGGCTGCCCTCCATAAGCTTGTGGAAGCAGGTGTTCCCGTATGCGGATAACCGGCGGCCAGGTTTTTGACCTGCAGGAGGGATTTGTCAAGCGGGACGTCTGCTTTGACGGCCGGCTTCTTTCCAACTCCAGCAGCGATGGCAAGACCTATGATGCCACCGGCTGCTATGTGATCCCCGGTCTGACCGATGTACATTTTCATGGCTGTAAAGGCCACGACTTCTCTGATGCTGATCCCGAGGGACTGGAGATCATGGCCCAGTATGAGCTGTCCCGGGGCGTGACCCAGATCTGCCCCGCCGGCATGACTCTGCTGGAGGATCAGCTCACCAAGGTCTGCCAGGTGGCGGCCGCCCATAAAGCTGCCGACAAGCCCGGCGCTGCCCTGTGCGGCATTAACCTGGAGGGGCCCTTCCTCTCCATGGCCAAGAAGGGCGCGCAGAACGGCGATTGGCTCCATGCCCCTGATGTGGATATGCTGCGCCGTCTTATTGCTGCCTCTCAGGGCCTGGTAAAACTGGTGTCCCTGGCTCCCGAGGAGCCCGGTGCCATGGAGTTTATCGAGGCTATGGAGAGTGAGGTTACCATCTCCCTGGCCCACACCACTGCAGACTATGACACTGCTATGGAAGCCTTCCGGCTGGGCGCCCGGCAGGTGACCCACCTGTTTAACGCCATGCCGGCCTTTACCCACCGGGCTCCCGGTGTGGTGGGCGCGGCTCTGGACACTCCGCTGTGCAATGTGGAATTGATCTGTGATGGCGTTCACATCCATCCCTCTGTGGTGCGGGCGGTGTTCAAGATGTTCGGCGCCAAGCGTGTCATCCTGATTTCCGATACCATGCGGGCCGCCGGTATGCCTGACGGCGATTATACTCTGGGCGGCCAGGCCGTCAAGGTAAAGGGCAAGTATGCTACCCTGGAGGACGGCACCCTGGCCGGTTCTGTTACCGATCTGATGAATTGTATGAAGACCGCCGTGTCTTTTGGCATCCCTCTGGCGGATGCCGTGCGGGCTGCTGCGGTCAACCCTGCCAAGGCCATCGGCATTTTCAGCCGGGCCGGCAGCCTGGAGCCCGGCAAGCGGGCCAATGTGGTTGTTCTGGATGAGAATCTGGAACTGAAAGATGTATTCTTCCGCGGCGAATTAGTCCGCGGCTGAATAGAGCGCACCCCCAAATACAGGCCTTCCGGTCCTACTCCATTCCTATAGGCCGGAAGAGTCGAAAAAAAGGAGGAAAATCCGCCGGACCGGCGGTGCGGCAGTGTGGAGACCTGTCGTAACGTTTCGGGAGTTTCGCTCTCCCGGGGCGAGAGGGTATTTGCGGAGGCATTGCCCTTACGGTCCATGTATATGGCAACTGTAGTTCTGAAAGGCGTCAAGAAGATCTATGACAACAAGGTGACCGCTGTCCACGACTTCAATCTGGAGATCGCGGATAAGGAGTTCATCGTGCTGGTCGGTCCTTCCGGCTGCGGCAAGTCCACCACTCTGCGGATGGTGGCCGGCCTGGAGGATATCTCCGAGGGCGATCTGCTCATCGGCGGCAAGCGGATGAACGATGTGGAGCCCAAGGACCGCGATATCGCCATGGTGTTCCAGAGCTACGCGCTCTATCCCCACATGACCGTGTATGAGAACATGGCCTTTGCCCTGAAGCTGCGCAAGGTACCCAAGGAGGAGATCGACAAGAAGGTGCGTGAGGCTGCTGCCATCCTGGATATCACCCAGTACCTGGATCGTAAGCCCAAGGCTCTGTCCGGCGGCCAGCGTCAGCGTGTGGCCATCGGCCGCGCCATCGTCCGCGATCCTCAGGTGTTCCTGATGGACGAACCTCTGTCCAACCTGGACGCCAAGCTGCGTAACCAGATGCGCGCCGAGATCATCAAGCTGCGCCAGCGCATCAACACCACCTTCATCTACGTGACTCACGATCAGACCGAGGCTATGACCCTGGGCGACCGTATCGTCATCATGAAGGATGGCTTCATTCAGCAGATCGGTACTCCTCAGGAAGTGTTCGATCGTCCCGCCAACCTGTTTGTGGCCGGCTTCATCGGCTCTCCCCAGATGAACTTCTTCGATGCCAAGCTGCAGAAGAAGGACGGCAAGTATCAGATCGCCGTGGCCGACGCTGTGATTGAGCTGGCTGACAAGGCCCAGAAGATCCTCACCGAGAAGGGTGTGGGCGACATGGATGTGGTGGCCGGTATCCGTCCCGAGCACATCTCTTTTGCCCCTGTGGCCGGTCCTCACACCGTGTCCAGCACGGTGGATGTGTCCGAGATGATGGGCAGCGAGGTGTACCTCCATGTGAGCGCCGCCGGCAAGGACGTGGTGCTGCGTATTCCCACCACCGAGCTGCCTGAGGAGCATCGTGCCGGTATCCCCTATGGTACCGCCATCAACTTTGCGTTCCGTCCTGAGCTCATTCACCTGTTTGATCCTCAGACTGAGAAGAACCTGCTGTATTGATCTCCAGCAGACAGAACCGGCCCCTGCCGCAGCTGCGGCAGGGGCCGGTTTTTCTTTGCCGACAGCACCAGCGGCCAGGGGAGAGAATAGGATGAAGAGAGACGAGGGAGCGGCCGTGCGGCGATGGGAAAACGAGCAGTATCGATATTATAATCCGGACCCGCTTCGCCTGAGCGGACCGCCCTGCTGTATCTGGCAGGGACCTACCGGCCCTACAGGGGCAACAGGCGGTGCTGGTCCCACAGGCCCCACAGGAGCAACGGGCAATGCCGGCCCAACAGGTCCCATGGGTCCGGCGGGGACAGTGGGCAGTACCGGTCCAACAGGCCCTACGGGTCCCACAGGGGCGACTGGCAGTATTGGCCCAGTAGGTCCTACAGGCCCTGCAGGGGCCGATGGAGCCGGTTCTACAGGCCCAACAGGTCCCACAGGGGCAGCGGGTGATACGGGCCCTGTCGGCCCAACAGGCCCCACAGGCCCTGCAGGAACAGGAGCAACGGGTCCCATGGGCCCAACAGGAGCGGTGGGCAGCACCGGCCCCACAGGGCCGACGGGAGCGCAGGGGCCAACTGGCCCTGCGGGGGGAGAAGGTCCCACGGGTCCCACAGGCCCTACTGGATCTGCCGGCACCGCTCCAGATGATGTGTTTGCGTCGTATGTAAATTATCAGTATCCGCTTGTTCGAGGGAGTCAGTTGGTGGTGTTTCCGGATGTGACAGATCCAACCGGGCAGATCACCCAGGCCAGTCCCACGGTTATTGCGCTGGAACCTGGCTATTATTTGATTTCTTATAAGGTATCAGCGGTTTTTCGGCAGGCCAACTATATGCAGGTAACGCCATCTTATAACGGTACCACCCATTTGGAGACAGGGATCTATTTTGCTGTCAGTACAGCCGGTGGGAGTGCGGCAGGCTCGAGCTTTCTTATTCTGCGGGCGCCAGCAGCCACAACGTTTACGTTGACCTATTCCGGCTCTGGAGATGCGGTGGATGGAGAGATTAATCTAACTATTCTGAAGCTGCGCCGGGCGCTTTGACAGCGAGGGCACCAAGAACGCCGGAAAATAACAAAAAAGGCACGACATATGTCGTGCCTTTTTTGGAGCTAGTGGTGGGAATCGAACCCACGGCCTGCTCATTACGAGTGAGCTGCTCTACCTCTGAGCCACACTAGCGCATAATTTATTCCAAATTACTTGTAACATGATACAATAGAAGAAACAAATTGTCAAGGAGAATTCTCGGTGGTGGGGGAGCTGCTCATAATGCTCTGACATTATGGTAAGCCCTCCACACAATCTAGCGTTTTGTGTTGCTATGGATGTAAATAAAATGCGGAGTGCCTTTGCAGGATACTCAGATCCTATAAGGACACTCCGCATGGTCCGAGTGGCGGGATTTGAACCCACGGCCTCTTGGACCCGAACCAAGCGCGATACCAAGCTTCG
>NZ_CAJFGT010000117.1:0-2806 GCF_904377885.1 Flavonifractor sp. An112
CATCAGCATAGGGATAAAGGCTTTGCCGCTGAGGCCGAAGCGCCGCAGCAGCCGGTCCATGATGAAGGCGGCCCGGGCCATATAGCCCGAGTCCTCCAGGAAGGACAGGAAGAGGAATAGAATGGCGATCTGGGGCAGGAACGTCAACACGCCGCCCACACCGGCAATGACGCCGTCCACCAGCAGGGCCTCCACCCAGGGAGCAGTACCGGCGGCAGCCAGCACACCCCGCACCCAGTCGGCAAAGTAGCCGCCAATGAGGGTATCCACCCCATCAGCCAGCATCTGGCCGGGGCCGAAGGTGAGGGCGAACATAGCCAGCATCATCAGCAGGAACACAGGGATGGCGAACACCTTGTGGGTGACGATGGCGTCGATCCGATCGGACAGGGTGGGCGTACCCAGGGGACGGCCCCGGTGCACACAGCTGTCCACCACCTTCTGGATAAACTGATACCGGGCATCGGCGATAAGGGTCTCCCGGTCGCCCAGCTCATAGGCGCTCTCGTATTCCTGACAAACCCGCTCCAGGGCAGCCTTCTCCACCCCGTTCAGGCCCAGGGCCTTCTCCACCAGATCGTCCCCCTCAATGAGCTTAATGGAGGCCCAGTGGGCGGGAATGTGGGCGGCATAGGCCTTGTCGTGGATGAGCTCGCCCATCTTATGGTGGATCTGGTGGGTGAAGTCGTCATACAGGTCGTCCGGCTCTACGGTGACCCCAACGTGCATCTGGTGGTGGGCCACCTCCAGCAGCTTCTGGATGTTTTTGCCCGACCGGGCGGTGATGGGGATCACCGGTACGCCCAGTTCCTCGGACAGCCGGTCCACATCGATCTTGTCCCCGTGCTTCTCCACCTCGTCCATAAAGTTGAGAGCAATGACCATAGGCCGCTCCAGCTCCAGCAGCTGGGCGGTCAGATACAGGTTGCGCTCAATGTTGGTGGCGTCAATGATGTCGATGATGGCGTCGGGCCGCTCTCCGACGATAAAATCCCGGGCCACGATCTCCTCCATGGAGTAGGGGGACAGGGAATAAATGCCGGGCAGATCCACCACGGTGACGGATTTCCCATCTACCTCCGCCCTGCCCTCCTTCTTCTCCACCGTCACGCCGGGCCAGTTGCCCACATACTGGTTGGAGCCGGTAAGGGCATTAAAGAGGGTGGTCTTGCCGCAGTTGGGGTTGCCCACCAGGGCCAGTTTCATCTCCCGGGTATCATGGCTGGCATAGTCCGGCACGCCGCCGTGGGCCGCAGCCTCATGGGCGTGGTCGGCATCCATCCGCCGGATGGTCTCCTCGTCGGGCAAGTGCTGCACCATACCCATGCGCTTTTTTCTGGCCTGGGCCTTCCGCTCTCCCTCCTCGCCGGTGGCGATGAGGATTTGTGCTGCGTCTGACTTCCGCAGGGACAGCTCGTAGCCCCGCAGGTTGAGCTCCACCGGGTCGCCGAAGGGGGCCACCTTGCGCACCATGACCTGGGTACCGGGGGTCAGGCCCATGTCAACCAGGCGGCGCTTCACCGGCCCCCGGTCATTGCCTACCTGGAGAATGATGCCCTTTTCCCCGGGCTGGACTTCCTCCAGAGTCTTATGTGTCTGTGTCTCTTGTAGTTTCATCTTATCCCATCCGCAGTTCTCAGAGTTAATCTAATCTAATTCCGTGCCCATTATACTACGCTGGCAGCGGCAGACGCAAGAGACTTCCCCCGCCATTTTCACCAAAATCCCACTGGTTTTGTGGCCATAAGAGAAAACATCGAACAAAGTCAAAAAAGGAGCGCCGCGGAATCTCCGCAGCGCTCCCGATATACCTTGGAACTTAGTCCTCGTGGTCGTGGTCCTCACAGCCGCAGCCACAGCCGCAGTCGTCCTCGTCCTCATCGCCGCAGCAGCAGTCGTCAGACAGGTCCAGAGCGAACTTCTGCTTGCAGCTGGGGCACTGGATTACGCCCTCGTCCAGAACGGACTCGTCGATCACCAGAGTCTCGCCGCAGTTGGGGCACTCGGTCTCGAAGAAGTCGTCGTCATCGCAGCAGCAATCGTCGTCGTCATCCTCGTCGTCCTCGTCCTCATAGACGGCCTTCTCCACGTCGGCCAGATCGTCGGAGATGGCGTCAATCTCCTCGCCCAGAGCCACGGTGTTCTCCTCCAGATCCTCAATGGACATCCCGATCTCCTCCAGGATGCCGATGATCACGTTGAGGAGCTTGCCCTCCTTGGACTTCTCGGTGTCGATATTCAGGCCCTCAGCCAGGCCCTTCAGGTACGCGACCTTCTCAGAAATCGTCATAATGCGTCTCCTTTTCTTCATCAGTCAGCCACGAAGGGCCAATAGAATAGGAATCTGTTTTCGGGTGGATTCACTTCACCCGAAAAC
The DNA here is from genome assembly GCF_904377885.1 of Flavonifractor sp. An112. Classification (NCBI taxonomy): domain Bacteria; kingdom Bacillati; phylum Bacillota; class Clostridia; order Eubacteriales; family Oscillospiraceae; genus Flavonifractor; species Flavonifractor sp. An112. The sequence goes on from NZ_CAJFGT010000117.1 coordinate 2,378, forward strand.
ACCTCGACCCGCGCCACGGGGCGCGAAACCGGGGGGTATCAAATGGGCTGTGCCGCCATACGGCGCGGCCCATTTGTATCTAGGGGGTCGGAAGCGCCGGGGGCGCATCCGATAAAAATCCACGCGAAGCCACATTTAGCTTCTTTGGATACCCCCTGGACATTTTTTACCCCTTGCAGCGCTCCAGGTACTCGCCGGTACGGGTGTCGATCTTGATCTTGTCGCCGGGATTGATGAACAGGGGCACCTTGATCTCGGCGCCGGTCTCCAGGGTGGCGGGCTTGGTCACGTTGGTGGCGGTGTCGCCCTTGAAGCCGGGATCGGTCTCGCTGACCTCCAGCTCCACGAAGGTGGGGGGCTCCACGGCGAAGATCTTGCCCTTGTAGGAGTTGATCTTGCACACCATGTTCTCCTTCACGAAGCGGAAGT
>NZ_CAJFGT010000118.1:0-2687 GCF_904377885.1 Flavonifractor sp. An112
CGTGTTCACCTCCATCCACATCGAGGAGTACGAGACCGAGTCCCGCGACACCAAGCTGGGCCCCGAGGAGATCACCCGGGACATCCCCAACGTGGGCGACGACGCCCTGAAGGATCTGGACGAGCGCGGCATCATCCGCGTGGGCGCCGAGGTCCGTGCCGGCGACATTCTGGTGGGTAAGGTCACCCCCAAGGGCGAAACCGATCTCACCGCCGAGGAGCGCCTGCTGCGCGCCATCTTCGGTGAGAAGGCCCGCGAGGTCCGTGACACCTCCCTGAAGGTGCCTCACGGCGAGAGCGGCATCATCGTGGACGTGAAGGTGTTCACCCGCGAGGCGGGCGACGAACTCTCCCCCGGCGTCAACATGGTGGTCCGTGTCTATATCGCCCAGAAGCGTAAGATCTCCGTGGGCGACAAGATGGCCGGCCGTCACGGTAACAAGGGTGTTGTGTCCCGCATCCTGCCCCAGGAGGATATGCCCTTCCTGCCCGACGGCACTCCTCTGGACATCGTGCTGAACCCCCTGGGCGTGCCTTCCCGTATGAACATCGGTCAGGTGCTGGAGGTCCATCTGGGCTACGCCGCCAAGACCCTGGGCTGGAAGGTGGCCACCCCCGTCTTCAACGGCGCCGACGAGAAGGACATCGCCGAGACCCTGAAGATGGCCGGTCTGCGCCCCGACGGCAAGAGCTGGCTGTACGATGGCCGCACCGGTGAGCGGTTCGACAACCCCGTCACCGTGGGCTACGTCTACTTCCTCAAGCTGCACCACCTGGTTGATGATAAGATCCACGCCCGTTCCACCGGCCCCTACTCCCTGGTCACCCAGCAGCCTCTGGGCGGCAAGGCCCAGTTCGGCGGCCAGCGCTTCGGCGAAATGGAGGTGTGGGCCCTGGAGGCTTATGGCGCCGCCTACACCCTGCAGGAGATCCTCACCGTCAAGTCCGACGACGTCACCGGCCGTGTGCGCACCTACGAGTCCATTGTCAAGGGCCACAACGTGCCCAAGCCCGGCGTGCCTGAGTCCTTCAAGGTTCTGGTTAAGGAGCTGCAGTCCCTGTGCCTGGATATGAAGGTGCTGGACGACCAGGGCAACGAGATCGAGCTGAAGGACGACGACGAGGATACCTACCAGCCCGGCAAGTTCCGCGACGATGACGACGACTTCTACGGCTATAACGCCGGCGGAGAGTCCGACTTTGCCGCCGCGGGCTACACCCTCAAGGAAGGCAGCGACGACGATGATCTGGCCGTTGCCGACGACAGCGATGATTTTTCCGATTCGGAGGACGATTACTCCGATGATGACGATATGGAATAAGTAAGGGAGGTCGAGCAGAAACATGAGTTACGCTGAATTTGACGCCATTAAGATTGGCATCGCCTCCCCGGAGCAGATCCGCGAGTGGTCCTATGGCGAGGTCAAGAAGCCGGAGACCATCAACTACCGCACCCTGAAGCCTGAGCGGGACGGCCTGTTCTGCGAGCGCATCTTTGGTCCCACCAAGGACTGGGAGTGCCACTGCGGCAAGTACAAGAAGATCCGCTACAAGGGCAAGATCTGTGACCGCTGCGGCGTGGAGGTCACCCGGGCCAAGGTGCGCCGTGAGCGCATGGGCCACATTGAGCTGGCCGCCCCCGTGTCCCACATCTGGTATTTCAAGGGTATCCCCTCCCGGATGGGTCTGCTGCTGGACATCAGCCCCCGCATCCTGGAGAAGGTGCTCTATTTCGCCAGCTATATTGTGACCGATCCCGGCTTCTCCCCCCTGGCCAAGAACCAGATCCTCTCCGAGAAGGAGTACCGCGATATGCGGGAGAAGTACGAGGACGACTTTGAGGCCGGCATGGGCGCCGAGGCCGTGAAGAAGCTGCTCCAGGACATCAACCTGGAGGAGCTCTCCACCCAGCTCCGTGCCGAGCTGAAGGCCGCCTCCGGCCAGAAGAAGGCCCGCATCGTCAAGCGTCTGGAAGTGGTGGACGCCTTCCGCATCTCCGGCAACAAGCCCGAGTGGATGATCATCGACGTGCTGCCTGTCATTCCCCCCGAGCTGCGCCCCATGGTGCAGCTGGACGGCGGCCGGTTCGCCACCTCCGACCTGAACGACCTGTATCGCCGCGTGATCAACCGCAATAACCGTCTGAAGCGCCTGATCCAGCTCAACGCCCCCGACATCATTGTCCGCAACGAGAAGCGGATGCTGCAGGAGGCCGTGGACGCCCTCATCGACAACGGCCGCCGCGGCCGCGCCGTTACCGGCGCCAACAACCGCGCCCTCAAGTCCCTGTCTGATATGCTCAAGGGTAAGCAGGGCCGCTTCCGTCAGAACCTGCTGGGCAAGCGTGTGGACTACTCCGGCCGTTCCGTTATCGTGGTTGGCCCCGAGCTGAAGATCTATCAGTGCGGTCTGCCCAAGGAGATGGCCATCGAGCTGTTCCGTCCCTTCGTCATGAAGAAGCTGGTGGAGGATGGTCTGGCCAACAACATCAAGTCCGCCAAGAAGATGGTGGACAAGGGCAAGGCTGAGGTCTGGGACGCCCTGGAGTTCGTCATCAAGGACCACCCCGTTATGCTGAACCGTGCGCCTACCCTGCACCGCCTGGGCATCCAGGCCTTCGAGCCGGTGCTGGTGGAGGGCCGGGCCATCAAGCTCCACCCCCTGGTGTGTACCGCCTTCAACGCCGAC
>NZ_CAJFGT010000119.1:0-2281 GCF_904377885.1 Flavonifractor sp. An112
GTCGGTGCCGTTCAGGTCGTTGTCGATGGTCTTGGGCACGCCCATGATGCGGCACTCATAGCCCACCTTCTGCATATACTTGGAGATCTTGTTGCAGGTATCCATGGAGTCGTTGCCGCCGTTATAGAAGAAGTAGCGCACGTCGTACTTCTTGAAGATCTCAAGGATACGCTTGTAATCGGTATCGTCCTTGTCGGGGTCGGCCAGTTTATAGCGGCAGGAGCCCAGAGCGGAGGAGGGGGTGTACTTGAGCAGATCCAGCTCGGCGGCGTCCTCCTGGCCCATATCGTACAGCTTGTCGTCCAGCACGCCCTTGATGCCGTGGGCGGCGCCCAGCACCCGGGTGATGCAGTCGGTGTCCAGGGCGGTACGGATCACGCCCAGAGCACTGGCGTTGATGACGGCGGTAGGACCGCCGGACTGGCCGATGATGCAAGCGCCTCTCAGTTCACTCATGAAAGTTGCCTCCTGTTGGTTGAATAAATTTTTACAAATTTTGATTTTGCGGGAATATCATATCACGTCCTCTTGAAATTATCAAGGAGACCTGCTAAAATCATGGTGCATCAAAAAAAGGAGATGACTGATATGCCTCTCGTAACTACTAAGGAAATGTTCCAGAAGGCCTACAACGGCGGCTACGCCATCGGCGCCTTCAATGTCAATAACATGGAGATTGTCCAGGGCATCACCGAGGCTGCCAAGGAAGTCAACGCCCCCCTGATCCTCCAGGTGTCCAAGGGCGCCCGCGCCTACGCCAACCACACCTACCTGGTGAAGCTGGTTGAGGCCGCCATCATTGAGACCGGCCTGCCCATCTGCCTGCATCTGGACCACGGCGACAGCTTCGAGATCTGCAAGAGCTGCATCGACGGCGGCTTTACCTCCGTCATGATCGACGCCTCCTCCAAGCCCTTCGCTGAGAACATCGAGATCACCAAGAAGGTGGTTGAGTACGCCCACGATCACGGCGTCGTCGTCGAGGCCGAGCTGGGCGCTCTGGCCGGTGTGGAGGACGAGGTCAACGTGTCCGCCGCCGACTCCCACTACACCCGTCCCGAAGAGGTGGAGGAGTTTGTCTCCAAGACCAACTGTGACTCCCTGGCCATTGCCATCGGCACCAGCCACGGCGCTTACAAGTTCACCGCCGCTCAGTGTACCCGCAATGAGAAGGGCGAGCTGGTTCCCCCGCCCCTGCGCTTCGACATCCTGGACGAGGTCGTGAAGCGTCTGCCCGGCTTCCCCATCGTGCTCCATGGCTCCTCTTCCGTGCCTCAGGAGTTCGTGAAGATGGTCAACGAGAACGGCGGCAAGATGCCCGACGCCGTGGGTATCCCCGAGGAGCAGCTGCGTCAGGCCGCCCGGGGCGCTGTGTGTAAGATCAACATCGACTCCGACCTGCGCCTGGCCATGACCGGCACCATCCGCAAGTTCTTCAACGATCATCCCGACAAGTTCGACCCCCGCGAGTACCTGAAGCCCGCCCGTGCCGCCATCAAGGAGCTGGTGAAGCACAAGCTGGTTTACGTTCTGGGCTGCGACGGCAAGGCCTGATCCAACAAAATCACCACAAAAAAGGAGAGGGGAGACCCTCTCCTTTTTTTGCACCCTGACCCGCTGCCGCATAGAATAGCGGGAAGGGAGAGAACTGTTATGTGGGAGCCTGTTCCATACGACCGCCGTGCCGCCGTGCGCTACGCCCACCGCTGGGCCTTTGGCCGCAACCCGGCCTACTACGACTATGAGGAGGTGGGGGGCGACTGCACCAGCTTCGCCTCCCAGTGCCTGTATGCCGGCATCGGTGTAATGGACTATACCCCGGAATACGGATGGTATTACCTGGACGCCAACAATAAGGCCCCGGCCTGGACCGGAGTGGAGTTTCTCTACCGCTACCTGACCCAGACCCAGGCGCGCCCCGGCCCCTACGCCGTGGAGACCAGTCTGGACCTGCTGCTGCCGGGAGATATTGTCCAGCTCAGCCCCCAGGGGGAGGTATTCACCCATACCGCCGTGGTGGTCCAGGTGGGGGCACGGCCCACCCTGCGCAATACCCTGGTGGCCGCCCACTCCTACGACGTGGACCGGAAGCCTTTGGGCAATTATGCCTTCCGGGCCATCCGGTACCTCCATATCCTGGGCGGCTTGCGGGAGACCGGGGGAGTTTCGTAAAGACGGAAAGGGGTCTGTTGCAAAATGTGCAGCTCGTACAAAGACCCGTCATTCCGAGAAAAACGGCCGCCCACCGGGCGGCCGTTTTTCGTGGGAATCCGCCCCTTTT
>NZ_CAJFGT010000120.1:0-2117 GCF_904377885.1 Flavonifractor sp. An112
CTGAGTGGCGTTTGCCTGCCCATCGGCATCCACCAACAGCACCCGCAGCCGGCAGCTGGTGGCCAGCACATAGGCCAGATTGACGGCGGTGGTGGTCTTCCCCACCCCGCCCTTTCGATTCACGATTGCAAAAGTCTTCATGCACGAACACTCCTATCTGTTTTCCATCGGGAAGCACTCCCGGATGGTCTCATTGCCCACTTTGGCTTCCGCCATGTAATACCGCCGGGCCGGATGGATGTAGACGATCCGGCCTGTTACCGACCGCAGCTTGCGCATCTTGTCCGCCCGCTGGCCGCTGACTTCATGGTCAAAGGCCGACGGCGTCCAGGTGATCTTCTCGCCCAGTCTCATGCTGTGCCTCCTCCAGAGCCTGGACCGCCAGAGTCAGCGCCTGGGCCACCTGCAGGTGATCCGCCGGGAAGCTGCTGGCCCGTGCCAGGGCCTCCCGGCGCAGGATCTCCAGCCGCAGCAGCTGGGCCGCTCTGGGCTTGTCCATGCTGGTCTCCTTTCTCCGCAAAGGGATCGTCAGGGTCATCATAAATGCCCTCCCAGAAACGGTCAGCAAAGCTGATCTGCTTGTACTGCCTGGGCCGCTTCATGGGGGCCACCGGGGGCGCCGGCTGATCCACCACAGACTGGCGGAATCGCTGATAAGCTCCGTCAAAAGTGAGGTACATCCGCCCCCGCTCTCCGTCCTTGTTCTTGGCCAATTTAAGTACACGACGGCTCTCATTTGGCTTGGACGGGTCCTCCAGGTAGAGCAGCAGGATGGCGTCCGCATCCTGCTCGATCTGTCCGGACTCCCGCAGATCGCTCATGGTAGGCTCAATGACCTTGCTCTCGTCCTTGGTCTTTTCCGACCGGGACAGCTGGGACAGGGCCACCGTCAGGATGCCGTTGGTGTGGGCCATCTGCTGGAATGCCCGGCTGATGGAGGCCACCTGCTCCGTCCGGTTTGCCTTGCGGGTCTCCGGCTCCACAATCTGGAGATAGTCCACATAGACGATCTGGTATCGGTTTGCCAGGGCGTCTGCCCGAATATCTGCCGCCGTCATACCAGAGGCGTCAATGAGGTCCATCTGATGCTTGATGATCCTAGGTGCGGAGTTGGCCGCCTGGGCCCACTCAGCCTCAGTGAGGGCGCCCCGCTTGATAGCCGCCATCTCGATCCCAGCCAGATTGGAAATTAAACGGTCCGCCAGCTTGTAGCGGCTGGTCTCCAGGGAATAAAATCCCACCCGCTTGACCTCGCTCTGGTGGTAAGCAAAGGTCACGGCCAGAGCTGTCTTGCCGGCGGAAGGATAGCCGCCCAGCACCACCATGTCCCCCAGATCAACAAAGAGCTGCTCATCCAGCTTGGCTAGCCCCCAGGTCATGTACCGGTGCGGTGTTGTGTGCCGCTGCCAAAAGGACTGGAGCATCTGCTCCATGTTCATCCGGCGCACGCTCTGCCGCTCCACTGTGAGGGCCTGCAGCTTGCTTATACCCTGGACCATGGCCTCCATGTCGGACACGGTGGTAAGCTCCTGGGCAATCTCCCGCCCGCGGTAGACTCGGGCCTGTTCCTGCATCCTTGGCACATAGGCCCAGATATTGGCGGCGGTTGGGGTGTCCTCCATGATCTGGATGAGGGCCTTGCTCCAATGATCCCCGCCGCCCAGCCTGTCCCGTATGGTCACCGAGTCCACCGGCTGACCGCTGACAAACTGGGCCCGGATGGCCTGATAGATCCGCCGGTAACTCTCGTCCAGGAAGTCCTGGTCAGACACCTTGCTCAGCACCGGTCCCACCAGCTCCGGTGAGATCAGCAGGGAGCCAATCACCGCCTCCTGATTGGACAGCCGGTCCTGAACATCCGTGTTCACCATGTAGGCACCTCCTCCCGCTGGACCACCTGTACCGATGAGGCGGCCTGCACGGTCTTCCGCTTCTCCGTCCACCGGCGGTCCCGCAGCCAGCGGAAGGCGTAGGGGATGCCCCGGCCTTCCCGCCAGTCCTCACATTCCAGGTGTCTTTTAAGCCCCACGGCGATGTCGTGGAGCAGCGCCTCCTCAGATCCATACCGCTTCACCAGGGCCTGGTCCTCCGGCAGCTTGTCCCACTGCTCCACCGCC
>NZ_CAJFGT010000121.1:0-3453 GCF_904377885.1 Flavonifractor sp. An112
GGCTACGGCCAAAAAATCTCTTTGACCGCAAAAAAGCCGGGTTCAGCTGTACTAAAAGTAGAACACACCACACAAGGCGTTACCGGTACATTGGAGCTCTATGTAGTAAATTCAGAAACCGTCTGCAGTTTTGACAATGTTCCTCAAATGACGATTGAAGCTGGCAAAACTACAAATTGTTATAACTATAGTGGCATGGTCATAGATGACTTCCAATATAAAGAGGTCAAGAATTCTAAGGGTGAACTTGACCATTACTATGTAACTATGACTGTATATAATTCTCTGGATATTTATGGGGCAGTTACTGCCTACGATGCGGCAGGAAATATTTCGGATTACTATGTGATAGACAAGTTTACAACTATGGATAGCAGCTTTATTGATTCTATAATATCTTTGGTTAAAGAAGTAGGGGATTTCTTTTATTTACAGGAAAACAATAAATATTATTCCGGCGAAAGCTTTACAAAGTGTTCAAAGGCAGAAGTAGATGTTCCTGTTGGCGGATACATTGAAATCACCAATAACGCCTCCTCGCCTGTTGCCTTATTTGCAAATCTTATCGGTATTACTGTTGATTTAGCTACCACTACCGGCAGTTTAACAAGCAGCACAGAAAAAATTGCTGATTCTAAGAATTTGATTATAGATCCCATTCTTGAAAAGGCTTTTACCAAGGATTATGCACAGGCAGCAACAGTCAAGGTAATAAAGAGTTTGGCCGTTCAAGAACTAAAGAACAGTGATTGGAGCCTTTTAAATTTTGGGGACAAGATACAATCTTTCATGATGCTCCTCTCCGACTCTGGAATAGATCTTCTGCATCTGTTGTCAGAGGAACTCGCTTCTGCATCAGGTATCGCCTCTATCACAGAATCTGTTGTGCTGGACCTTATTCCTACAGGGGATTTGATCAATGCCCTCTACGCATTATCTGACGCAGGCCAACTGGTGATCGAAGCAAAGCAGTTAAATGAAAGTATCAACTACCCTGAAGGAATCTATCTTTACACAACATCATTCACGGATATTTGTTCAACCGCCTACTACAGCGATTCTGTGCAATGGGCACTCATAAATGAGATTACAACTGGCACTAGTACCACCACCTTCACACCGGATCGAACCTGCACTAGGGCTGAAATTATCACATTCCTGTGGCGCGCCGCCGGGTCACCTATTGTCCAAGACCATGGTTCTTTTTCCGATGTGCCCCCAGGGGTCTACTATGAGGAAGCGGTGGCATGGGCAGCCTCTAACGAATTATTCAGCGGCAGCACCTTCTCCCCCAATGCCCCCTGTACTCGCGAAATGGCTGTGGAGTTTATGTGGCGGTATGCTGGTTGTCCCGTTGCTGAAAAGGCCAATTTTTCAGATGTTTCCTCCCGCGCCGTTGACTGGGCACTTGAAGAGGGCATCACTACTGGTACTGGACCATCCACTTTTAGCCCAGAACGCACTTGTACACGAGCCGAAATCGTAACCCTCCTGTACCGCGGATTCGCAGCATAATTATATTGTTAAAATCAGAGGATACCGTCAAAGATTTGGCGTTATCCTCTGATTTGATTATTCTCAAAACGACTGTCATCCGCTAATCTGTACCCAAGGAAATCACTATCATCTCCATATTATTTCAGAATTACAATTGGCAAATCCAAAAGCCATATCTTTGGTAGTATAGTCTATACGGAAAAACTGTACAAAACAAAAAAAGAAATCCTGTAACCCTTGTGGTTACAGGATTTCTTCGTGGTACGCCCGAAGGGACTCGAACCCCCAGCCTTCAGAACCGGAATCTGACGCTCTATCCAATTGCGCTACGGGCGCATCTGACACGTTCTTTTAACGTGCCAGATTATTATAGCAACCATCCCTCTGTTTGTAAAGAGTTAATTTTGATTTTTCCTAAAAAACTTCCAGTCAGACTTTATTTACACTGCCCCCAGCAGCCTTGAGGCAGTGGCTGTCAGCAAACAAAGGCAGATTCCCAGCGCTGTTGGGATAACCACAGCCAGCACCGTCCATCTTACACTGCGTGTTTCCCGCGCGATGGTTAGGCAGGTGGTGGAGCATGGCCAGTGGAACAGAGAAAACAGCATGGTACACAGTGCTGTGGTCCAAGTCCAGCCGTTTACCACCAACAGTTCCCGAAGAGCCTCAAGGCTTCCCGTATCTTGTAAGGTTCCAGTGGACAGATAGGACATGAGAATGATGGGGATCACAATCTCATTGGCAGGGAAGCCTAATATAAAGGCCATCAAAATAGTGCCGTCCATGCCCAACAACCGGCCGAAGGGGTCCAGAAAACCAGTGCACCAGCCCAAGATGCTGGTTCCTCCTACAGTAATGTTGGCACATAGCCAGATCACCAAACCAGCGGGCGCGGCAACGGCGACCGCCCGCCCCAATACGAACAGCGTACGGTCCAGCACCGAACGTACCAGAATCTGCCCCACTCTGGGGCGGCGGTAGGGCGGCAGCTCCAGGGCGTAGGCCGACGGAATCCCCTTCAGCAACGTATTGGATAAGAGACGAGATATGCCGAAGGTCATAACCACGCCCAGCAGAATGGCCCCGGTGAGCAGCAGTGAGGATACCATTCCCTGCCACAACCCTCCTGCCGTACCCACAAAAAACATGGTGATCAGAGCAATCAGGGTTGGGAATCGCCCATTGCAAGGAACAAAACTGTTGGTAAGAATGGCAATCAGCCGTTCCCGGGGAGAATCGATGATGCGGCATCCCACTACACCGGCGGCGTTGCATCCGAAACCCATACACATAGTATATATAACAATGCAAATAGAAACAGCCCTCCGGAAAGTCCGAAGAGCTGTTTGAGTTTATCATTCTTTAGATGACATATTGTCCCCCGCCTGATCTACTTTGGACTCCAATGCCGCAATCATTTTTGTAAGCCAGACCGGGATGGGCGCCCCCAGGGCGCCGGCGTTCTCGATAATGCTGCCGGCCTCGGTGAGGATGTACCAGATCACCACCAGGGGGCAGAGCAGTACCGTATAGGCGAAGGGCAGCTCCACCCCCGGCACATGGGCCAGCAGATGGCCGATGACCGTATCCAGGATGGCCGCCACGATGACGGCCACCACGCTGCCCAGCTTGTGCCAGATCCCGTCCCGGGCGGTCTTGCTGGACCACTTCCCCGCCCGCAGGGCGGCGGCGGAGCCGGTGGCGTAGTCGATGATCATGCACACGATCCAGGCCACCACCAGCCAGCCGAACCACCCCCACAGGGCGGTAAGGGCGGCGCAGACGGCGGCCACCGCCGCTTTAAAGGAATTGATGTGCTCCATGTCAGGCTCCTTTCTCCGGCAGCAGTCCAAGCCGGTCCAGCACCACGGCGGCCTCCTGCTGGGTGAGCTGGTCCCTGGGCCGGGTGCCGTCGAAGATCCCGGCGGCTACGGCCTTGCTCCACGCCTCCTTGGC
>NZ_CAJFGT010000122.1:0-22423 GCF_904377885.1 Flavonifractor sp. An112
GGTGTCGAAGTAGGACCAGCCAAAGCGTTCCAACTCCTGCGGCTGCAAATACCGCTGCATGACGAACAGTTCGGAAATCGAGTTGCTGATTGGCGTTCCGGTCGCAAATACTACGCCGCGCCCCTGATTAGTTTCCTGTAAATACTGGCATTTGAGCAGCATATCAAAAGCGCGTTGACTGCTTGAGGTTGTAATACCAGCCACATTCCGCAGCTTTGTAAAGACAAAGCAGTTTTTGAATAACCTCCGGCGCACCTGCTGATAGGCCCGCCCGCAGGCCTCTTTTTCCCGGTAATCCATGGTATCGATCCGCTGGATGATCCTCCTGTGGTCGTACTCCTCACCCAGCCGTACCATGCGTACGGCTTTTTTTGCGCCTATGGCTCGAATGGTGGCATACTTGCGGTGGGGGCTGGCGTTAATGAGATAACCTTTCTCCTTCATCACCTGGCAGAAGTCAAACCAGCTCCAGGAAATGCCCACCGCCTCATCGATGGTCTGCCGCATGAGACCGAAGGCTGTGGGCTTGCCCCGTTTTTCCGCAAAGTAGAGGTTGCGGGGCGTCTTGCCGCTGGGGTGTTCGATCACCGTCAGATTGTGCTCCCGGCACAGCTGGTCGGAGATCTCCCGCATCTGATAAAACGCCTTTTGATTGCAGTTGAATTTTTTCCCGTCTTTGTAGCTGACCGAGTTGATGACCAGATGGTTGTGATAGGTGCCGGTGTTGAAATGGGTGGCCACCAGCACCTGAAACCGATCTCCCCACATCCTCTGGGCCAGCTCCACGCCCAGCTGGTGGCACAGCTCCGGGGTCACCTCGCCGGTTTTGAAGCTCTGGATGCAGTGGTAGGCCACATTGCCGCCGGTCTTGTTAAAGTGGCGCTTGGTATACATCATGTCCTCGTAGGCCTGTTCCCGGCGGCAATGAAGTCCGGTCACATACATGGTCTGCTCCATGTTCACCTTCTCCTGGTTGCCAGCATAGTGGAGCACCTGCTGCATATCGGAATAGAGTGTCTTCTCCGGGTTTTCGGCATAGCCCACGATACGACTCAGGCTGTCCTTGACCGCCTTAATTTTCGTGATCCCCACGGTCCACCCCCTGGGTCAAGTTCCTGAAGCGTTCCATGGGGTGGGGAGCGGAAAGATCTTCCCCCATACCCAGCCTTCTCAGGTAGGCGGAGAGGGAAATGCCGCACCGCCTCGCCATCCGCTCCAGCCACTCTTTTTCCTCTTTGGATACCCGCACGTTGATGCCATACGTTCGCTTTCTCATATCGTTCTCCTTTCTCGGGGCTCATAGGGGCCGCAGCCCCTCTCGGCTTCTGCCGCCGGCTTTGGTGGGCAACACAAAGCCTATGCTCGCTACCCTCCAGGACACCCCTTCACGGGGTGCCCTGGGCTGCCCGGGCTACGTTGACCGGCATGACGGTTATGACGGCTGTGACAGCTCTTTCTCTATGGTGGGATTGCTGTCATTTGCGTCATTGCTGTCATGGGTGAGGGTCAGGCGGAGGATGCGTTCCGAGGCGGTCCGCCGGGTGGAATAGCAGATATTTGCCGGAACCAGAACCCGCTCCCAGTGGCGCACGATATACCGGGTCACCGCATTGGGCGTAACCTCTGTTTCGCCCATCTGCTTCAAAAGCGCCGTGGCGCTTCCCTCATAACCGCCCTGTGCTTTGACAAACTCCACCAGCCGGAAAAGAAACGGCGGCACATCGTCCCGCTGAACCGCAGCGGAATCCTTTCGCTCTACCAGCGTCCAGTGGTAGTTCTCGAAGCGGAGGATAAGCTGCTGATACTCTATGTCCCGGCCGGTTGCCAGGAGGATGGCTTCTTCTTCGGCTCGGTTGCTCTTTTTCAGCAGATATGTGGTGTCCGCCGCCCCCATCAGGGCCGTGGACCCGGACACCTCGTTAAAGGGGTCTGCGCTGTCGGTGAGTTTGCGCAGATGATGGACCAGGATCATGCAGAGGTTATGGCAGTCTGCAATGGTCTTGAGGGCGGCCATGTCGCCGTAGTCGCTGGCATACATACTGCCCTTGTTCACCGTGCCATCCCGCACCTTTTGCAGAGTGTCGATGATGACCAGCCGGGTCTGGGGATAGTCCCTCAAAAAATCCTCCAGCTGCTCCTGCAAGCCGCTGCCTAACCGCTGACACAGCACTGAAAAGCGGAGGGTATCCGGTGCCTCCTCCGTCAACTGCTGCAAGCGGTTTTGAATCCGTGCGTAGGTGTCCTCCAGACACAGGTAGAGCACGTCACAGCGATGGGTGGCAAATTCCCACAGAGGTTCTCCCCGCGCCACCTGCAATGCCAGCCACAGCATCAGCCAGCTCTTACCGATTTTTGGGGAACCACACAGGGTATTCAGCCCCTGAGGAATCAGCCCTTCCACCACAAAGAAGGGGCGCTGCAATGGACTGGTCAACAGGGTGTCCGCATCCATGTACTGAATCTTCTCAACCGGCATGGTCCTGCGCCTCCTGCTCCATTACATAGCGAATGACGCTGACCTTGGGAATCTTGAAGGAGTTGCCGATTTTCATGCCAGCCAAGTGGCCATCGTTGATCAGGTCGTAGGCCAGGTGGCGGCTGATGCCCAGCATTTTCTGGAGTTGGGCCACGGTCACAATGTCCGGATAGTCCGGAAACATCATGTGGTAGAGGTCTCTAAGTTCTGATTTCTTCACAAAAATGCCTCCTTTGCACCGAAAGAAACTGTGGTAAACTAAAATTGTCATATTCCATTTCCCACATTTATCATATTTTGTGTTGCCGTCTCTGTCAATACGTGGTAGAGTATTTGCGTGTACAATCATTTCCCACACTGTGGAATGGGGGTAAATACCATGCCGTATTTTGAGATGAGCTTGGAAAATAATCGGGAGTATGTATATCAGAACGATTCTTCTGTGGTGGAAAGCGACCTTGGAATGTGGATGATGGTCTTTTTGGATGTGGATTGGGGCGATCAGATAAAAAAAGCTGAGGCACTCCTCGGTGAAGAGGAGTTGCCTCAGTCTGGCTTGGGCTTTATAAAGGGTATGGACTATGGACAGCGCGTGGCCGCATGGTATCGCGAGCTGAAAAGCAGCCTGTCCCCGCAGCATCCATTGTTAAAGCTTCTGGTGGAGCAGCAGCTGCGCAACCGGCTGTGCTGTGCCTTCTACCCGGAGGAGCCGTGGAAGCTGCGGCAGGAGGAGCTTGCTTACCTCCAGGTCCTGGATGGAACGGATGCAGAGTATGAGGAAGTAACTATTTCGCCGGTCTTTCTGCGGCAATGGCTGAATGATGTGGTGAGGATTTTTACGCAGCTGCAAATGTGTCAGAACCAGCTCGCACCCTTGCTGGATGAAGTCATGGGCAAGGAGCAGGACAACCAGGGGGGGATCCTGCGTGCCTACTTTACGCTGCAGCGGCAAAATCTATTCTATCGGAATCTGGTGGAAAGCAGTTATCAGGCCCTTTCTCCCCGCTTTTATATCTCCAGGAACCACAAAATATACCGGTATGACGGAGGGACAGATACTGTTCCGGCAAAGGAAAAGCTGGAGGGACATACCTATATGGCCACGGATCAACTGGCCGCATTGACCGTATGGGAGTTTGAGATGCTCTGCGCCAATGAAATCCCTCTGCGCCGCTGCGCCTATTGCGGCCGTTATTTCCGTCCCTACTCGGTGGTCAACTGCTACTGTGACCGGGTGGTGGAAGGCACCAACGGGAAGACGTGCAAACAGGTTGGGGCCACATCCAAACACCAGCAGGCCGTCAATCAGGATGAAGCCAAAAAGCTCTATCGGAAGGTGTGCAACCGGATACAGACTGCCGCCCAACGGAGGAAGAAGCAGTACCCCAATATTATGCGCCGGTACAATGAGGTGCAGCTGTATGGAAAAGAGCTTATGGAGCAAGTGGAGTCAGGGGTCATCACCTTTGCCGAGTTTCAGGAAAAGTTTGACCGGTCCACGGCAGAGTTGTTGGGGATAAAGTAGCTTTTATCTCCTCGGCTTTGCCGCTTAAATGACATTGCTGGTGTGAATTCGCGGCCAGTACACGCTGGACAAAGCATAGCATGCCAAAATATCCTCAAACATCTTGGGCACCTTAATCAAACAATGTAATTTGTTGATTCTCTTGGATCTTAGGAGCCCGTTTCTTCCCGGACTTTTTCTCACGCTCTTTCCTACGTTCAGAAAAATACTTCTCTACAGTCTTTAACTCACGTCTAGGAATCAACGACTTCATCTGATCCAATTTCAAATCGCTTTCCCGCATTTTTTGATAGTGCCGCGGATTGCTCTCACAAATCCAGCGCGGTTCTTTCTTCATAGAAAAAGCATATTTTGATCCACAATGGCACCTCAAAATGCCGTCTTTAGGATATGGCTGTTCCGCACTGCGAGAATAATCCTTATTGGCACACTGCCAATAAATGCCGCCCTCATCGCTTTCTCTGACCAACATTTCTCCTCCGCAGATGGGGCAGGACATTTCATATCCACTGTTTAACGCCTGACTGATATGTGGGATATCATACATTTTCTCATACTCTTTTACGAGCTTTTGGCTGCATCTCCGTTCCATTACTTCGCCAGTTTTTCCGGTAAAGCTCAGTGCATTTAGGGATCCCATCCATATTACATCATCATCCACCAAAATCAATTTCTCATGCATACCATGCTTATGAATAATCTTGATCTTGTCACCCAAACTGCGCAGTTCTTTCTCACATCGTTCATATGCACTCCGTTCAGCCTTTCCTCGTTCAGATAGATCCTTTGTGACGATAATGATCTCTTTCCCTTGAGAAACCGCATCTGTAAAGGCCGGCAGCAGGATACTGAGACGATTCTCTGACATGAAAGCAGAGTATATGATCATCCTATTTTGAAAATTCTTCAGATCCCGCATAAAATGGTCATTAAAATCTGTATCTGTGCAGATCAGTGTTTGGCCGGGATCAATATTGT
This sequence comes from Flavonifractor sp. An112, assembly GCF_904377885.1. NCBI lineage: Bacteria > Bacillati > Bacillota > Clostridia > Eubacteriales > Oscillospiraceae > Flavonifractor > Flavonifractor sp. An112. The sequence goes on from NZ_CAJFGT010000122.1 coordinate 4,980, forward strand.
CTACCTTCCGAGAAGTTGGCGGAGTATAAGATAGTTCCGGAAACAGGGCCTTTGCTTCTTGGCGTGGATACTTCTTCTCATCAATCAAAAAGCGTAATAGGTCATGCAAATTGTTTTTTGACTTTTTTGTCCGCTCCATACAGTATTCAAAATCTCCGATAATGAATAGCTGGAATTTTGCGCGGGTCACTGCCACATTGAACATTTTCTGCAGGTCTTCATTGACTTTAACTTCCATGACCTCGCCGTTTGGCTTTTTTACGCTAAAGTTATTCATGAAGAGATTTGCTTTCCAATGGGGTTCATCAATCACTAAGTCAAAGATTACAATGTCAGCCTCACTGCCCTGGAAACTATGGATTGTCCCTGCCTGTATGAAGTTTAGCTCATCTTTCCGGACCGAACTCTCATTTTCTTTTTTTATTAAGCCGCGCCGGACATATTCTGCCTGGATCAGCTTATTGACCAGCGTAATGTGGGGCTTATATGGAGCTACAATCAGGACCAACGGCTTCTCTGGGGATTCTTCAGAATTTTCCAAGTATGCATCTAATTTCTTTTCAATGCATTTGAACGCCAAATTAACCGCAATTGCCGCTGAGAAGCAATTTAAACGACTATGCCCCTTACCCTGCGGAATCCCCGTCACCCATGCGTGCAGGCTCTCCGTATCGATCAACTGCACGTTATGCTTTGGATGTGCAACTGGGAACCAGGAGCTAAATTTATTGATGTCCTCTTGGCGGAATTCAGGTCCCGTTCTACTTTCCAGCTTTTTATAATCGTCATAGTATCGGTTGGCGATTTCTGCAATTTCAGGTTCCATACGGTATTGTTCGTTGAGCATAATAAAATTTGATGGAGGACCTGATGGGGAATCCTTCTTTGCTTTGCGTTGCATCCCGCTGTGGTCAAAAATATCCCGTCCCAACCATTTTTTAGCCATTGGGGTATCTGCGATCACGATGGGAGGAAGCTGAAGGAAATCGCCTACGATAACAATATTTCTCTCTGCCAGGTACGCCGCACACCATAACGCGGGAACAGCAGCCATGGAGGCCTCATCCAGGATAACAGTATCGAATGTGCGTTCCCGAAGAATTGTGCTGAGATACGCCTTTGTCAATGTTGCGCCAATAACCTTGGCCTGCATGATAGACTGTTTTTCGAGTTCTCCCATGGATTCCTCGATTGCCCGCAATTGCTTGAAAATATCTGTCAACTGCTCGCTTAACTTTGTGTACTGTTCTTCCAGAGATTTTTTATTCTCAGTCTGGATTTTTTCAGAAACCGCAGTCAAATAAGATTTTAAGGTTTGATACTGGTCTGTCAGGCTTGCCTCACTGACCGTTAGTTTTTCATTGACGCATAATTGGCAAAAGGCATATTCCTGCGCAAAAATTTCTTTGAGTTCAGCTTCCATTTGCGATAGTTTGGCTCTGGCCTTTCTGTAAGCATCTTCAGATTCCCTCAGTGCCTTTTCCAATGATTGCAGATGGTCAAATTCTTTTTTGCATTCAGAAACCCGGCGCCGGAGTGATTCGCTTTTTCCTGCACTCTCTTTTTTCTCCAGATCTAGTTTTGGAATTGCTGCCTGAGCCTGATTGAGCTGTTGCGTCAAATCTGAAATCATTTGCTCCCAATATTCTTTTGTCTTTGCTGGCTTCATTCCCCGGAGCTGTGCTTCAAGATCAAGCCGCTCCCTCAGTTTTTCTTGATAATCATCTCCCAGACGAATGGTTTCATTAAACTCTTTTTGTAGTTCTGAAAGTGCGACATCGATTTCAGCTAACTTGATTCGTGCCTGAGTGACACCACTCTTTCCAGTAAAAAATTTTCCTATCGTTCCTTTTTTCTCATAATCCGAAACTGTCCGCTGGTAGTTTTCACGTTCTTGACGCAACACACCCATCTGCGTTTGAAGGCTTTGAATCTTTGCAGATATAGAAGCAAGCTCACGGTTGATAAATACGGAGGAAAATGTTTTATCCTCTTTGGCAAGCAGTTCTGCATAGATTACGTGTCTTTTGATTTCATCTTTTGCCAGTTGGATTTGATGTGGCACCGACCTAACTACTTCTTGCGCAGTGTTCAGCTGTTGCTCAACATCATTATGATGCTGTTCTGTTTTTTCCAGTATAGCCGACAGAGCAATATATTGCTCCACCTCAGGGTGGAGTTCTTTTTCCTGGAGAAGTCTACTTTGTAAGCTATCTGTTCTCTTTCTGAGTGTTTGAAGGGCTTTGTCTGCTGCTTCAAGCGCCGATATATGTCCTGGGATAGAAGGGAGCTGTGTGCTTTCGACCCACTCAATTTGCTTCTGCTTGCGTCTGACAATATGTATTGCATCTTGCAGGTTTGCTTTCGTGTTCTCTAACTGTTGCTTTTGCTCATAAAGTTCCTGCCCATTCATCTTGATGTGGAACTCCAGAGTTGTTTCAACGGGCAGCTGCTTCACTGACTTGCCAATACGAAGAATGGGATAGGAGGCCGTGGTACCGTGATTTGTTTCCCAAAAATGTTGATAAGATTCTGCTGCTTTTTCGATTGCTCCATCAACTGCGGTATTCGTGTGAGAGACCACCAGAACGGAACGCTCCTTCTCTTGCAACTTATCAATGATCTGCCCGATAACTTTCGTTTTGCCAGTCCCAGGAGGTCCCCAGATATATGTAATATTATTGGTCAAAGCAGAAACAATAGCTGCTTTTTGATTATCGTTATTTTCTCTACCTATGTGAAGTTCCTGTATGTCATAAGATTCTATTTTTTCGCAAGGATCAATGCCCTGATTGTCAAACGAAAGCATTCGTTTCCCTGCCGGATTAGTTTCTGAAGCGTTCTCTTCTATGCATTTAATCATGCATTCCATCAGGACAGTTGATCCATTTTCCAGGCGTGCCTGTGAAAAGCCATCCGGCAACGGTTGTTCAGAAGCAAGAGTAATCGTTTCCTCGTCAAAACTGACCGTAGTAACAGTGTACTGATTCTGTCCAATAATCAGCTTGCACGGAGTATCTGCGGGTAGAACTGGAACAAAATCCGCATTGTACTTGTAGCAATATTTTCCGGCCTGATTAGAGATTTGCACACCGCCGGTTAGCAGTATTGATGATTGTCCACGCTTTTTAACTGCCTCAATTTCATCTTCCAACGCTTGACGAAATTCTGCAAGAGTGCCATGAAGTTCAACTTTTTCTTTCGGTTCATATCTCTTTATTGTATTCATGCCGTATCCCTCCAGAGGACTTGGGTTTTTACATTATACCACATCTTTCCACATAAAATCTATTAAGCAAGCGGATTATCCCATATGTTCCTTTACATCCAATAAATGACCACCACAATATGTAATTTCATTAGCCCTAGCATCCTCTTGTACATACTAATAGGTCTAACACTTTCATCCTATATTGTTTCTAAAGGTAAATTTGTCTTTGAATCATAGCGATAAAAAGCCTCTGCCAGTAGACCGGCAGAGGCAAGTCGGACACTATATTAACCCAATGGGCACAATCAAATTGTTCTCATCAAAGGCCCCCAGCTTTTCTGCCATGCACAGTACTGCGCCGGTACCACGCTGGAGGGGCGATTTGTCGATCAACTCAAAGACCTTTGTGAGCTTTTTCGGCGGGGTGGCCATCTTCTTGATCTCCAACGGATAGAGCTTTCCGTCCTGCTCCAGCAGCAGGTCGATCTCCTTGGCGTCGCTGTCCCGATAGTAGTAGAGAAACGGCTCCAGCCCCACGTTCTGGTAGGACTTCATAACCTCAGACACCGTGAAATTCTCCAGCAGCGCCCCGTTCATAGCCCCGGCCATAGCCGTCTCCGGGCTGGTCCACCGGGTCAGATAGCACACCAGGCCAGTGTCGTAAAAATACAGCTTGGGCGTGGAGACCGTCCGTTTCAGCAGATTATTGGAATAGGGGTGCAGCAGAAATATAATACCCAGCGCCTCCAGAATATGCAGCCAACTCTTAGCCGTGGCCTGGTCGATCTCCGCATCATCGGCAATGCCCTTGTAGTTCACCTGCTGACCGGCCCGGGCGGCGGTGGCCCGCAGAAACCGCAGAAATTTCAGACTGTCGATTCCAGAGGACAGCCGCCGCACATCCCGCTCCATATAGGTATCAATATAACTGGAATAGAACAGATTGGCATTGGTATACTGGCCGGTGACCAGTGCGGGCATACCACCTTGGAAAATCCGCTGATACATGGTCGGAGTGTCGCATACCGGGCAGTGCTGCTGCCGCTTTTGCAGCGCATTCAGATCTACTCGGAAGGGGCCTGCGGCAGGACAATGGAGAATCTCACTCTGTGACATGGGAGACAGGTGGAGCAGAGCCACTCTCCCTGCCAAAGATTCTTGCACACCCTCCATCATTTTGAACAGCTGAGAGCCGGTCATCCAGAAGTCACCCGGCTGGTGGCGCTGATCCACCATCATCTTGATGTAAGGGAACAGCTCCGGGGCATACTGCACCTCGTCGATCAGGAGAGGCGGCTTGTGCAGCTGGAAGAACATCTTGGGGTCTGTCTTTGCAAGCTCACGCTCTGTGAGATCGTCCAGGGTGACAACCGTCCGCCCCCGTCCCTCTACCTCGATCAGATGCTCCAGCATGGTGGTCTTGCCCACCTGCCGGGGACCCACAATTAGCAATGCGGGATACTGGGAAGAGACCTCCAGAACCACTGGCTCCATGTGGCGGGTAACGTACATCTCCCTCACCTCGTTTCGGATAATATCGGACTACATTCCTATTTTACCCGAAAAACACTAGAATAGCAAGTCGCTGATCCAATTTATTACGGCATTGCGTATATCATTTCCCGCAGGACAACTTCTTCGGCAGCGGCCCTGAAATTGTTCATGGCTCCTACCCATGCCATCTGGTCTGACTCCTTCAGGCGCTCATCTACTCCACTGGTAGCTGCCATCTTTTCCACCATATCAATCACCATTTCTTCGGCCCGCAGGTCGATTTCTGCCAGGTGGCTGTCCAGTTGCCCAACCAACAGCAAACGGTCGTACAGCATGGGCCTGTGCTGCTTCAGATAGGTTTTGCGAAGCATACCGTACTTGCCCAGCGGTTGGTCATCTGTCTCCGGCAAGCAGAGATCAGGGTAGTAATAGTCCCCCACCTGGGTATAGGTCAAAGATTGACTCATAGGTCTATTCCTCCTCCGTCATAAAAGTATCCAGAATCAACCTGGCACCCATGCGAAAGCCGCAGACAAAGCTGTCCAGGTCACAGCGGGCATTCAGCTCGCTCCAGGCGTCGGTATACGCCAAGAAACGATCCCTCTGAGGTTCCTCAAGCTGCTCCAGCAGCCATTTCTCCAGGTCAGAAAGTGTACGTTGCACCTTCCTCATTGCTTCGGGATGGATGCTTTCCCGGGCCTGTGGGTCCATATTGCCATAGAAGAATTGCTCCAGATAGCGCATCATTTGCCCTCCTTCTGCTTGGCATGGGCATCCATCTCCTTATGGAAGGACATCATGGTGACGATATGCCATTGAGATTTGCGGTGGATCGTACGGAACCGCATGGAACAAATAAAGTCAATCAGGACTGCCTTGGGGATATAGTAGCTGCCGCCGGACTGGATGTAGTACAGCTCACCCTTGCGACACCACTGATGGACAGTGGTGGGACCGTAACCGATCAACTTGGCCACCTGTCTGCCTGACATTACGTCGGGGTAGTCCTTCATCAGCTGGAGGAGGTATCCTTTCAGTGCCTTTTGGGTTTTCTCCGGCAGCTCCTTCGATGTCAGAGCCGGAAATTTCGTCTTGCGCTTTGTGTTTTGGGGCAGATATAACTCTGGGCAGATTCCCTTTCCCCGGAGATAAGTCTGCACATCCTCTTTGCGGATCTGATAGCAGCGGGTCTTTTTGCCGGTATACCGGCAGGGCACCTTGCCGGTCTGGAGCAGGTACCTGGCGGTGGATTTGCTGATGTGGCACAGCTTATAGAACTGGTCTTTGCTCATCACATCGGGAACGCTATCCCAGTTAATTGGCTCGTAATTCATGGCAATCACCTCGTCAGAAATGTCGCATCAAAAAAGCCATTTCCTGTGTGTTGCCAGGTGGGCACTTTCTCCCCCAGTTCTCTCCGCAGTTCTCTCCAAAATGCTTGAGTTCTCTCCAAAAACGGCCAAAACGGGCTTTTATTCGAATTTCAGGGGTTTGAGGACATGGGGCTGGATCAATCGGCGCAAACCGCTGTGGCGCAAGGGCTAGGCGGCGGACAAAACCGCCTCAAAACGCCTGGAAATTTCAAGAAGTGTATAATTGGACAACCGACTCGAAATCAGTTTGCGGGCAACCGCACGAGGGTTCGAATCCCTCCCGCTGCGCCAAAGGCTCCAGAAGCAATCTGCTTTTGGAGCCTTTTTCTATCTCGACGGAGGATGCAAAGTAGAACAGCCCGTATCATTGTCCTTGGTCGTTACCTCACATACCAAGATCCGCAAAGATACCATCTGTATCTTTCTGCTTTATACACTGACATTACCGGACGTTCTGTACTGGATCAGCTTTTGCCTGAAAGATAGTACTTGATTTCCAGGGTAGATGAGTGTCCGCTGGCGGTGTCATGCAGCACGACATCATGGTCGGCCATACATTGTCTCATGGCATTACATACCATTGGCATCCTGTTTTTTAATTGCAGATTCTTATGAATATCATTTGCCTTTAGTGTAAGCTCGGTTTGCCCGCTGCTGTATGCCTGCAATTTTTGGCTTTCAATATAAGTCCGGATATCTCCTGTGGTGGTTTTGGGATTATCTCCTGCCGTATGCTCGGTGGAGGCACAGCTGATGACTTCCCGCAAAGATTTTACCTCCTCCTCAAGTTTTTGAATCCTTGAAAGAAGTTCTAAAATAATAGCGTCATAATTCATATAAATCACCCCAGATATTCTGATAGAATTCTAACACAATTTACTGTAAGTGTCAATACGAGAGAGAAGTAATTCTCTATTGCAAAAAGCTCCGGAAGCAGACGTTTCCAGAGCTTTTTGTATATGTGATAGCGGATAGGTGTTCCGGCGCAGATGAATTCTCTCTGCGGATGAGTTAATCTTCGTCTCCGGCTTTGAAATTGTAGATGGGGCGGATCACTTTCACCACATCCGCTGTGGGACCGATGTTGTCCAGAATATCCTGCATCCCCTTGTAGGCCATGGGACACTCATCCAAAGTCGCTTTGCTCACCGAGGTAGTGTAGATCTCTGCCATCTGCTTTTTGAACTCAGACACCGTAAAAGATTGTTTGGCGTCCGCTCGACTCATGAGCCGCCCGGCTCCGTGGGGAGCAGAGTGGTTCCAGTCCTGGTTGCCTTTCCCCACGCAGAGGAGGCTCCCGTCTCGCATATTGATGGGGATCAGCAGTCGTTCCCCTGCCTTGGCGGACACGGCTCCTTTCCGCAAAATCATGGCGTCGGTATCAATATAGTTGTGGATGGTGGTAAACTGCTCCTCTACGTGGAGCTTCATACCCTTGATAATTTCATCCATCATGGCCTGACGGCTGAGCATGGCGAAGTGCTGAACAATTTTCATATCGTGGATATACTGCTCAAACAGCTCCCCGGACACATAAGCCAAGGCTTTGGGGATGCTGGTCTGCTTGAGGTTTTTCAGCTTCTTCAGTTCTTTCTGAATCTCCGTCTCTCGGCCTTCCGCTTTCATCTGGGCAACCAGAGCTGCAATCGAAGCGTCATCGGTGCGGTTGAGCACCTTATAACCGGCCTCCTGGTAGTAGCTGGCCACCTCCACACCCAGGTGGCGGCTGCCGGAATGGACCACAATGTAGAGGTTCCCCTCGTCATCCCTGTCCACCTCAATAAAATGATTTCCACCGCCCAGGGTGCCAATGCTTTTCTCAGCCCGGAGCAGATCCACATGAGGTGCGCAGTACAGCTCACTCAAGTCGATCTCGCTGAGGTAGCGGTGGGCCTTATCCCGGATGGAGAAGCCGGAGGGGATTTTCTCATAGATCAGCTTATCCAACTTTTGAAGCTCCAGCCGGCTTTCCCTGATACGGGTGGTCTCCATGCCGCAGCCGATATCCACCCCCACCAGATTGGGTACCACCTTGTTGGTGATGGTCATGGTGGTGCCGATGGTGCAGCCTGCTCCGGCGTGAATGTCCGGCATGAGCCGGATACGGCTGCCTTTTGTGAATTCCTGATTGCACAGCTCCTGAACCTGTGCGATGGAGGCGCTGTCCACCACATCGGTAAAAATTTTGGCTTCGTTGTATTTTCCTTTGATTTCAATCATAGTTTCCTCGCAATGTTCTGCTGTTTGAGGTTATTCTTTTACTTGGATATAACAATCCGGATGTGTTTTTTTAAACGCATTGAGTTCCTGCTTTCTAATGGGGCAATCCTGTATATATAACTCCCGCAGCATCGGCATATCACCTAATGGATTCAGGTCAGTAACAGGATTTCCTTTCAAGGATAAACGATGCAGCCATCTTAAATTGGTCAGCGGGGTCAAGTCTGTGATTCTATTGTGCTCCAAGAACAGCTCAGTCAATTTCGGTATATCCGCTAATGGAGACAGGTCTGTAATTCGATTGTGGCTGAGATACAGTGTACTCAACTGCGGCAATCCTGCCAAAGACGCCAAATTGGAGATCAGATTATTGCTCAGCTCCAACGATTCAAGCCGTGTCAGCCCAGCTAAAGGTGTTAGATCAACAACTCTGCATCTGTCAAGATATAAGGTACGCAGCTGCTTCATGTACGCAAGGTGAGATATCTCCTGGACCTGCGTATTTGAAAGGTATAAATATACCATGCGGGTAAGGTTCGTCAGCGGAGATATGTCAGACACCGAATTTCCACTCGGCTCTAAGATTGCCAAGTGCTGCAGTTGTGCCACGGGTGTCACATCGGTAATCTGATTCTCGTGCAGATCCAATTTCTTTAATTGTGCCAGCGCAGCCAAAGGTATAAGATTAACGATTTGATTTTGGTTAAGCTTCAAATCACGCAGTTGCAGTAAACCTGTAAACGGCGTCAGGTCTGTAATGCGGTTCATGGAAAGGTCCAGACTTTTTAGTTCTTTCAGTTCTGCCAAAGGCGCCAGATCAGAGATAAGACGCCCAGGCAGGTACAGCTTTTCTAACTGTTTCAAAGTGGCCAGAGGAGTCAGATCGCGAATAAGTTGAACATCCATTGGCAGCTCCTTGGTATCCAATGCAATTTTCTGCCCATCAATCAAAAGAAAGCGTCTGTCCGCTATCATAAAACTCCCTCCTAATCGGATGCTGCACCTTCATCCTGGTAAAGAGAATAACCTAGTGGAAATCAACTTAAAGAACAGGTTACAGCGACAAAACCCTGCGGCACCCTGCTATTGGGCAGGCTGTCGCAGGGCATGAAAAGGCTGCAAAAACCGCTATATTTACCAGTAGATGTAATTTCATCCTTAGCCATAACACAGTTTTCCAAAGTAAGATGGTCAGTGGGTGAACAGAGCAATTATGTGTGGTGGTTTATACATGATATAGTGTCATTATATCACAGGGCAATCCCGTGCGGAAATGCTTTCTCGGGCTGGATTGTGACGTTTTTCTTAAGAAAATGAGCCGAGAATATGGCTCCGAATACACTGTCAGGGACTATTTGAGCGCGGAAAAGACACTGGCCTCATAGATCCATCCCATTAGCTCATCGTCGATTTCATCAAGGTTTGAAATAAGTACATGGTGGGTCCAGCGGTTGGGATAGGGCTCGGTAGCCACGTCGATTCTGGGGGATTCCAGACGGTGATCCAGGCCAAAGGTGACCACAATGTAGTGGGCGGGGCGATCTTTGGCCTTGCGGACTTTGCTAAAGGAGACGCAGGCAAACATATGCCGGTTATAAAAGGAAATCTGGCTTTTCTGTACCTTGATTTGTACATCGGCAATCCGGTCCAAGATCAGGCCTTCCAACCGCTCATACAGCGGCAGCGCCTCTATATCCTGCTGAAAAAACAGCAGAGCATTTTCGTCCATGAAAACCCCTCCTTTGCTATCAGTGTATCATATCCGTGCAGCTATGAACAGCGGTGTGCGCCTGGAATATAGCGAATAGAACGAATGTTTGACTTTGCGGTAAAAAAAGCATATAATAAAAAAATCAGCCGTATCTTTTTGGGAGAGGGGAGGGAAGTGCTTGGACCGGGTCATTTTTCACTGTGATTTGAATAGCTTTTACGCATCGGTGGAGCTGCTGGATCATCCGGAGTTAAAGGACAGGCCGGCGGCGGTATGTGGTGACCCGGAGAGTCGCCATGGAATTATTCTGGCCAAAAATGAGCTGGCCAAAAAGTATAAAGTACAGACGGCAGAGACCATCTGGCAGGCCAGACGGAAGTGTCCGGACCTGGTACTGCTGCCGGCCCACCACTGGAAGTATCGGGAGTATTCCAAAAAGGTGAATGCCATCTATGAACGGTATACCGATCTGGTGGAGCCCTTCTCCATTGACGAGAGCTGGTTGGATGTGACCGGGACCCTTCATCTCTTTGGAGGGGATGGAAAGGCTTTGGCCGACCAGATTCGCCAAACAGTGCGGCAGGAATTGGGGCTGACGGTATCGGTGGGCGTTTCCTTTAATAAGGTATTTGCGAAAATGGGCAGCGACTACCGAAAACCGGACGCCACAACGGTGATCACCCGGGAAAACTTTCAACAGCTGCTTTGGCCATTGCCGGTGACCGATCTGCTCTTTGTGGGCCGTGCGGCGGCCAGGGTGCTCAATGGCTACGGGATACGCACCATTGGTGATCTGGCCCAGTTTGACCGGGAGAGCCTGGGGCAGATTCTGGGCAAGGGAGGATATACCCTCCACGACTATGCCACGGGCAGGGAACACGCCCCGGTGGTACCTGCCCGGGATATGCCAGGGCCCAAGTCGGTGGGAAACGGACTGACCTTCCCTAAAAATCTGGTGGGCTGGGAGCAGCTGCGTACAGCGCTGTCTGAATTGGCGGATGAGGTTGCGGTCCGGCTGCGTAAGCACGGCCTCAAATGTACCACCGTACAGATCACCGTGCGTGATCCGTCCTTTAAGGATATCTGCCGCCAGAAGAGGCTTAGTGCCCCCACCTATATCTCCCGGGACCTGGCGCAGTGCGGGATGGAGCTGCTGCACAGCTGCTGGAGTGAGCGGCAGCCAGTCCGGGCCCTTACCATTACGGCCCAGAACCTGGTGGAGGAGCGGGACGCAGGGGAGCAGGTGGACCTGTTCGCCGCCGACGCCATACCCTGCCGTGATAAGCTGGAGAAGCTGGAGAAGGCCATGGATTCCATCCGGGACAAATATGGGCGGGGGGCCATCTCCATTGCTTCTGCCGTCCATCCGGCGGGAGAGCCGGACAGGGAGGACCAGCGGCTGCCGCCGGGGGACTAATATAGTCTTACAAACTATATTATAGAATGGATAAAATTATATAAAACTGGGGCGAAAATCTGAAACGCTTTTAAGCAAACTGCTGTTTTTGTATAGAGTTTGGACATGAAACGGGTTTTGTCTATTTTCAATTTTCGTCAGAAAAGGTATCATGACACACAATGATAGGTATTGTTATGCCGTGAAAGGGGAAAATAAAGATGAAAATTCCTGACAGTCTGAAGCGCTATGGCCTGGCCAAGGTGTTTGATTATCTGGATAAAGACCCTATGAACAATATGAGCAAGGTTATGGACCTGGTCAATAAGTTCTCCGGGGACACCCTGTCCACTCAGCGTGAGGCGTTCGACAAGGCCATCAACGACAAGGATTCCTGCTGGCACCAGCTGATCGAGAAGGTCTGGACCCAGACCGATCCCGATGTGCTCAAGACCGTGTTCAACAACTTCTTCGTCAACGCCAACCTGGTGGGCTGGCCCAAGCAGGAGAAGATGCGTGAGAAGTACGGCTGCAACATTCCCTGGGCCATTCTGCTGGACCCCACCTCTGCCTGCAACCTGCACTGCACCGGCTGCTGGGCGGCGGAGTACGGCAATAAGCTGAATCTGTCCTTTGACGATATCGACTCCATCATCACCCAGGGCAAGGAACTGGGCATCTATATGTACATCTACACCGGCGGCGAGCCCCTGGTGCGCAAGAAGGACATCATTGCCCTGTGTGAGAAGCACAATGACGTGGCCTTCCTGTCCTTCACCAACGCCACCCTCATTGACGAGGAGTTCTGCCAGGATCTGCTGCGGGTGAAGAACTTCATTCCCGCCATCAGCTTGGAGGGCTTTGAGGAGGCCAACGACAGCCGCCGCGGCCAGGGCGTGTACGAGAAGGTTACCAACGCTATGGCCCTGCTGAAGAGCCATCACCTGCCCTTCGGTATCTCCACCTGCTACACCAGCGTGAACTACAAGGACATCACCAGCGAGGAGTTCTACGACAAGATCATCGACCTGGGCGCCTACTTTGTGTGGTTCTTCCACTATATGCCTGTGGGCAACGATGCCGCTCCCGAGCTGATGCCCACCCCCGAGCAGCGTGAGGAGATCTATCACCGCATCCGCGCTATGCGTCAGACCAAGGGCATCTTCGCCATGGACTTCCAGAATGACGGTGAGTACGTGGGCGGTTGTATTGCCGGCGGCCGCCGTTACCTGCACATCAACGCCAACGGCGACGTGGATCCCTGCGTGTTTATCCACTACTCCGACTCCAACATCCACGAAAAGACCCTGCTGGAGTGCCTGCAGTCCCCGCTGTTCATGGCCTACCATGACAACCAGCCCTTCAATGACAATATGCTCCGTCCCTGCCCCATGCTGGAGAACCCCGAGCGCATCGAGGAGATCGTCAACAAGACCGGCGCCCACTCCACCGATCCTCAGTCTCCCGAGACCGTGGAGCACCTGACCTCCAAGACCCACCCCTACGCCGACAACTGGAAGCCTACCGCCGACAAGCTGTGGGCCCAGTCCCACCCCCAGTGCGGCGGCTGCACTGCCTGCAGCGGCAACAAGTAATTACATAAAAAAATTCCTCCGTCCTGAGACGGAGGAATTTTTTTATCCGTGGGAAGGGCTGTGCATTCTGCTGGCCAGATTGCGGAAGCTTTCCATCAGATTTTCCTGATGAACCTCTGCCGCGCGGAAGCGGAAGAGGGCAAAATTCAGATTGAACAGGGTACCCAACACGATAGCGGAGATAACTGTGCCGATTCCCACCTGGCCGCCCAGCAGCCAGCCGAGAATAATGACGCCGATCTCCACCACTGCCCGGCATAGGCCCACGGACCGTTTGGTCTTGCGGGCCAGAGCCACCATCAGGGAATCCCGGGGACCGGCGCCCAGAGCCGCTTTCATGTACAGCCAGGTCCCGATGGCCAGCAGTTCCAGGCCGCCCAACAGCATCAGAATGCCGGAGAACGGGTTTTCCATCAGAGGAATCCATCCCTGGGCCAACATATAGTCAATAAAAATGGCACATAGGGTGATATTTAAAATCGTACCCAGGCCGAAGCCCTCGCCAAATAGAATGGCAACACCGATGGCGGCCGCTCCCACGATGATGGAGGCAGTGCCGTAAGTGATGCCGAAGGTTTGGGCCATACCTTGCTGCAGGACGCTCCATGGCTCCAGTCCAATGTTGGCCTGCAACATCATAACGATACCCACCGCGCTGATCACCATGCCCAGAACTACCCAGAGCAGCCGGCGGGGATAGTGATAACCCATCTTGATCTTACCTCCCATAGAACTGAGGAAAAGGGGAGAGGCCTTAAGCCTCTTCCTTGCGGATTGCGCTTAGATAACGATATACACTTGCCTGGGAACATTCCAGAGCATCGGCCACATCTTTTACAGCGCCCTTGAGCAGGAAAACGCCCTCGCTGTCCAGTGCGCCGATGATCTGAATGCGTTCTTCGGAATTGAGACGGTCCGCCGTGATATTCCTGCGGTCCAGTTCCCGAAGTACCGCCTCAGTAGCCACACCGTGGATGGAGTTGTGGAAGCGCTCTGCCGGAGCAAAACGGTCTGCCACAGTCTCGTCCACCTGAAAATTGGTATCAACAAAATGATCGGGGTGGCAGAGCCTCAGTAAGGCATCGCTCACTGCCTGGAATCGGCTGTCATCAAAATTGATGCACAGCATTCCGATCAGCTTGCCGTCGTGTTTGATGAACATGGTGGAGGAGCGCAGGGTCTTGCCGGTGCTGGACACTCCTAAATAGTGAAGGATATAGTCCTGATTCTCATAGCTTTTGTCCCGCAGAATACGCAGGGCAACATTGGTCAGAGGGGCGCCCACCTCGCGACCACTGACGTGGTTGTTGGCAATGGCGACGATGGAGCGATCTTTGTCGGTCAGATCATGAAGAGCTACCTCATAATCGGGACCCAGGGCATAGCCCAAAAATTCAGTCAACTTGATATAGTGCTGCAACAATGGACTGGCCAATCGGCTCACCTCTATCCTTGATTTTGGCTCAAATTACCTGCTTGTCCCAAAGACGCATCAAAACCCATATACTTTATACTTAGTATAGCTGATAATAAGAATATTGTCAAAACAAGATTAGAGCAATTTTCTCAAGAGAAAAAATTTTTTATGCCGCGGCAAAAAATTTATATTGATAATTCCTACAAAATCTGAGAGCTGAATTGTAAAATCATACGAAATGAACAAAAATGTGTTGACAAAAAATTATCTGCGTGATAAATTACTGTTGCCAAGTGAAAAGGAGGCGGAAAACAAACATGAAGAAAATCGTCAATACCGACAAGGCGCCTGCGGCCATCGGCCCTTACGCTCAGGCGGTTGAGATCGACGGTCTGGTCATCACTTCCGGCCAGCTGCCCATCGATCCTGCTACCGGTGCGTTCCCCGAGGGTATCGCGGAGCAGACCCGTCAGTCCCTGACCAACGTGAAGTCCATCCTGGCCGAAGCTGGCCTGGGCATGGATAAGGTCGTCAAGACCACCGTGTTCCTCAGCGACATGAACAACTTCGGTGCTATGAACGAGGTGTACGCCACCTTCTTCGGTGAGGGCGGCTATCCTGCCCGCTCTGCTGTGGAAGTTGCCCGGCTGCCCAAGGACGCCCTTGTGGAGATCGAGGTTATCGCAGTTAAGTAAAGTTCCAAGTACCTATAACCACATTCGGAAAGGTTACTGTCCGCCAGTTGCAGGAGCTGGAATCGCC
Source organism: Flavonifractor sp. An112 (assembly GCF_904377885.1). Taxonomy (NCBI): domain Bacteria; kingdom Bacillati; phylum Bacillota; class Clostridia; order Eubacteriales; family Oscillospiraceae; genus Flavonifractor; species Flavonifractor sp. An112. The sequence continues at coordinate 20,159 of NZ_CAJFGT010000122.1, forward strand.
GGCTTCCGACGACCGGGGTATCCTCTAGTAAAATGATGGCGCAAAGCGCCAAATTAAATGGAGGTAAACAAAATGGACAAGAATGTGAAGCACTATCCTCTGGCTCAGAATGTTGAGATGCCCCAGCACTGCGCCTTTGCGGTGCGCGATCTGCCCCAGGCCACTGTTGAGCAGCGTGAGCGTGCTCTGAACGCCACCCACTGGAACGAGTTCTCCTTCCCCTCCGGACTGCTGACCGTTGATATGCTGTCCGACTCCGGCACCACCGCTATGACCAACCAGCAGTGGGCGACTCTGTTCCTGGGCGACGAGGCCTATGGCCGCAACACCGGCTACTATGTGCTTCTGGACACTTTCCGCGACATCTTCGAGCGCGGCGGCGAGAAGAACTGGAAGAAGAGCATCGACCTGGTCCGCACCGACTGCCGCGACCTGGAGAAGATGATGGACGAGCTGTTCCTCTGCGAGTACGAGGGCGGCCTGTTCAACGGCGGTGCCAAGCAGATGGAGCGCCCCAACTCCTTCATCATCCAGCAGGGCCGTGCCGCTGAGTCCGTGCTGATGGAGATCGTGAAGAAGATCCTCACCGCCCGTCATCCCGGCAAGGTCTTCACCATCCCCTCCAACGGTCACTTCGACACCACCGAGGGCAACATCAAGCAGATGGGCTCCATTCCTCGTAACCTGTACAACAAGGAGCTGCTGTACGAAGTTCCCGAAGGCGGCAAGTACGAGAAGAACCCCTTCAAGGGCAACATGGACATCGAGAAGCTGGAGCAGCTGATCAATGCCGTGGGCGTGGACAACGTGCCCCTGATCTTCACCTGCATCACCAACAACCCCATCTGCGGCCAGCCCGTCTCCATGGCTAACATCCGTGAGATCAACCGCGTGGCTCACAAGTATGACATTCCTCTGGTCTTCGACGTGGCTCGTTGGGCTGAGAATGCTTACTACATCAAGATGAACGAGGAAGGCTACGCCGACAAGTCCATCGCTGAGATCGCCACCGAGATGTTCTCCTACTGCGACGCCTTCACCATGTCCGCCAAGAAGGACGGCCATGCCAACATGGGCGGTATGCTGGCCTTCCGCGACAAGGGCCTGTTCTGGAAGAAGTTCTCCGACTTCAACGAGGACGGCACCGTCAAGACCGACGTGGGTGTGCTCATCAAGGTTAAGCAGATCTCCTGCTACGGCAACGACTCCTACGGCGGTATGTCCGGCCGTGACATCATGGCTCTGGCTGCCGGCCTCTATGAGTCCTGCGACTTCAACTATCAGCATGACCGTGCCATGCAGTGTGAGTACCTGGCTCAGGGCTTCTACAAGAACGGCGTGAAGGGCGTTGTTCTGCCCGCCGGCGGCCACGCTGTGTACATCAACATGGACGAGTTCTTCGACGGCAAGCGCGATCACACCACCTTTGCCGGCGCCGGCTTCTCCCTGGAGTTGATCCGCCGCTATGGTATCCGTGTGTCCGAGCTGGGCGATTTCTCCATGGAGTACGACCTGAAGACTCCCGAGCAGCAGGCTGAGCTGGCCAACGTGGTCCGCTTCGCGATCGACCGCAGCCGCCTGACCAAGGAGCACCTGGATTATGTTATTGCCGCTGTGGCGCAGCTGTACAAGGACCGTGAGTCTATCCCCAATATGCGCATCGTCTGGGGCCACAAGCTGCCCATGCGTCACTTCCACGCCTTCCTGGAGCCCTATCCCAACGAGGAGAAGTAAGATCTCTCCACCCAAATTCTGGACAATTTTGTGTGACCGTATGACGTGGTAACAATGCGGCCAATCTGGCGGGACCGGCGCCCAACAAACAGAATAGTCCGTTTGTTGGACGCCGTCTCTTTTGCAATGCAAAGGTTTTATTTCGTTGCCGCTCCTCCGGGAGCTGCGGCGAAAGAATGAGAGGTGTAATTTATGGCAACTCCCGATACGCTGCAAAATCAAGATGGCTTCAAGTCCCAATTTGGCTTTATCATGGCCGCTGTGGGCTCCTGTGTGGGTATGGCGAACGTGTGGCGCTTCCCCATGCTGGTTTCCCGGTACGGCGGTTTGACCTTTCTGATCCCCTACTTCATCTTCGCATTCATCATCTGCCAGTCCGGCATGATGGAGGAGTTCTCCCTGGGCCGCTGGGCCCGCAGCGGCCCCTCCGGCGCCTTCGGCAAGGCCATGGAGAACGGCGGCCACTCCAAGAAGCTCGGCGAGTGGATCGGCGGCGTGCCCGTGCTGGGCTCCCTGCTCCTGGCCATCGGC
>NZ_CAJFGT010000123.1:0-15155 GCF_904377885.1 Flavonifractor sp. An112
GGAAGTCATGAAGCACCTGGGCGAGATCGCCAAGCTGGAGAAGTACCTGGGCGGCGTCGTGGAGATGAAGAAGCTCCCCGGTGCTCTGTTCGTGGTTGATCCCCGCAAGGAGCGCAACGCCATCAACGAGGCCCGCAAGCTGAACATCCCCATCGTGGCTATCGTGGACACCAACTGCGATCCCGACGAGATCGACTACGTGATCCCCGGCAACGATGACGCCATCCGCGCCATCAAGCTGATCTCCGGTGTGATGGCCAACGCCATCCAGGAGGGCAAGCAGGGCCAGGACGCCGCTGAGGAGACCGAGAAGACCGAGGCCGCTGAGTAATTTACCCAAACAAAGGACAGGAGCGCCCGCCCGCGCGGGCGGACGCTCCTTTTTATAATTGAGATGGAGGTAATGTGATCATGGCAATCACTGCAAAAGACGTACAGGCCCTGCGCGAGATGACCGGCGTGGGCATGATGGACTGCAAGAAGGCCCTCACCGAGGCCGAGGGCAACATGGACAAGGCTGTTGAGATCCTGCGCGAGAAGGGTCTGGCTGCTTCCCAGAAGAAGGCTGGCCGCATCGCTGCCGAGGGTATGGCTTACGCTACCGTGGTGGACGGCGTGGGCGTGGTGGTCGAGGTTAACGCCGAGACCGACTTCGTGGGCAAGAACGAGAAGTTCGTCGACTTCGTGAAGGGTGTTGCCGCTGTTGTGGCCGCCAACAAGCCCGCTGACCTGGACGCTCTGATGGCTCTGCCCTATGGCAACGGCCGCACCGTGCAGGAGGAGCAGCAGGAGATGGTGCTGGTCATCGGCGAGAACATCAAGGTCCGCCGCTTTGCCTTCTTCACCGATGGCATCTCCGTGCCCTATGTCCATGCCGGCGGCAAGATCGGCGTGCTGGTGAACTTGGAGACCAGCCTGTCCGCTGAGCAGGTTGAGACCGTTGGTAAGGACGTGGCCATGCAGATCGCCGCTCTGAATCCCCGCTTCTGGGACAAGAGCCAGGTGGATCAGGCCACTCTGGACGAGGAGAAGAAGATCCTGCTGGTCCAGATGGAGAACGATCCCAAGATGGCTTCCAAGCCTGAGAAGGTGAAGGAGGGCATCGTGGCCGGCAAGCTGGGCAAGTTCTATAAGGAGAACTGCCTGCTGCAGCAGGAGTTCGTGAAGGACAACTCCATGACCGTGGAGCAGTATATCGCTTCTGCTGCCAAGGCTCTGGGCGGCGCTGTGACCTTCAAGAACGCTGTTCGCTTTGAGAAGGGCGAGGGCATCGAGAAGAAGCAGGAGAACTTCGCTGAGGAGATCGCCAAGCAGCTGGGCAAGTAATTGTGTACTTGTCCCCCCGCAAACAAGCACATTGTCCCTAAATAATGACTCACAAAAGAGTCCGAGGAAATTCGTTTCCCCGGGCTCTTTTTTTATTTATTTTCTGCTTTTAGCCCGGGTTTGGATTGATTTGGAACCAATTTGGAACTTTTTTCGAAAAAGATTGGGTGGGCGTCCGACGGTCAAAATGGTCGGACAAACGACCAGGTTGAGATGGGACGATCACATGGTATCTAAGGGAAATGGCATTTAACTCAAAAAATTGACAGCGAAATTTGAATTAAATGAAAAATTTGCGGGTAGGATCATCAAATTTTTGATTTAATTCAATTTTTGGACGCAAAATTTTGAGCTAATTCCGTGGCACTATCAAAATTTTGAGTTAATTCAAAAAATTAAGATAAAAATTTGCTGATACAGAAAACTGATGGAGATATAAGCCACTGGGGAAACAAACTTTTTGGGGAGGGGTGCCATATGGAACGCTTAGGAGAGCGCACACGAGACATCCGATTTTATAGCAACAAGAACGGAGATATCGTATGCCTGCACAGTAAGTGGGCCAGGAACTACGCCAAATGGTTGGAGGAGCAGCCGTGGGTGCAAAGTTACGAAGCTGGCTACCCTTTGAATGCTGACATCATGGGCCGCATATCACGGGCAGGCATACGCACGGACTACCTGCAGACCGGATGGGCTACCGACTTTGTGATTCGCTGCGCTGATGGTCACAAGGGGGTGAGAGAGTTAATTTTAAGGCAGCAGCTAAAGAAGAAAGCATATGTGGAGCGATTAGAACTCTCTCGCAGATACTGGGCAGTAACCGACACGGAGTGGATGGTGGTGATCGTAGATGGATAGACCGCTGCGCTTTGTTTGCCGGCTTGGGGGTGTATTCAGGGTTCTGATGGAGAATTCGGCTGGCGGCTGGCTTATTGAATGTAATGGCGGCCCCTCTCCACCATTTTTTGAGGCCGACCTGCACAAGTATGAGCGGGTGCCAGCGCCGGAAAGCTGGATGTCAGAGCAGGCCATGACTCCGGCGCAAGAAGCCCGCCTGCAGATGATCCAACCGCTGCTCGACTGCGATGACTGCATCCCGGACAAATCCCTGCGCTACAAGATGGCGGCGGATGCGGCACAGCAGTATCAGACTACGACACGCCGCATCCTACGACTGTATTATCGTTATCTGGCAACAGGACAGCTCGCGCAAAAGCGGACACAGCAGACCAGCAAAAGCAATCAGATGATAGAGCGAGCGATCCGGCGATACTATTTTGGTGCCAAACGGCTATCCCTAAGATCCGCCTATGAGATGATGCTGCTGGAGGATTATGTGGGCCCCGATGGTCAGCTCGACAGCGATGCTCCCACATGGCCTCAGTTCCGACACTACTACTACGATCATGACATACACAAGGACCCGCAAAAGGTCATTGCCCGAGAGGGCCTTGCCAAATATCAGAGAGACCACCGGCCGGCATGGGGAACCTCTGCCGGGTGGCGTACACAGCCTGGATCGTACCAGATGGATGCCACACAGGCGGATATCTATCTGGTGTCCAGAGCAGACAGATCTGTCGTTGTTGGCCGACCGTATATCTACTTGGCGGTAGACACAGCCACTCACCTGATTGCCGGGGTCTATGTTGGGTATAGCTGCGATGAGACCGCTGTAATGGCTTGTATCGAGCAGGCTGCTATGGATAAGGTTGGGTACTGTGCCCGCTACGGCATCGAGATCACACCAGAGCAATGGCCTTCTGTTGGAATGCCGTTGGAGATCATCACGGATCAGGGCCGGGAATTTTTTGGCCCCAGAATGTCGGAGCTATGCCGCCGGTATGGGCTTGAAGTTCTGACCTTGCCGCCATTTCGGCCGGACTGCAAGGGGTCCGTCGAAAAATCGATTGACTTGTTACAGCAAAGATACAAGCCTATGCTGCGGGGCCGTGGCGTAATCGAGGATGATGCCCAAGAGCGATGGGCCACCGACTACCGCACGCAGGCAACCCTTGACCTTGATGATTTTGCACGGGTTGTCATCCACTCTGTACTGTACCTAAACAGCGGGAGGCTTACCGATGGTAAGACACCAGCAGAAAGATGGCTTGAGATGTCCCCAAGATTGATGACAGTGGACATGGAAGAGCTGCACATCCAGACGCTGTCCCGGGATACTGCCAAGCTGACCCGCAAGGGCATCCGGATCAATCGCATATGGTACGCCCCGGATGATGCAGAGGGGTTGACCATTGGAGACAGCTATACGATTGCTTATGATCCGGCAGATCTACGTCGTATCCATATCATCCTGGCTGACAAGATTTGCCCATGTCATGCAGTTGAGATTGGTCAGCAAGTCGCTGCTTGCGAGGTTGATGCAGTATATGAAGCAACTAAGAGGAACAGGGAGGCGGCCAGGAAAAAAGAGATGGCATCGAGCATCGCCGCTACCCAGGCCATCCGATCAATCGTCGAGCACGCAGTTGAGCACAGAGAGCCAATTAGGCGAGTTGATGGAGAGCAAATCAAACAGGACAAGCTCACAGAAAGGGGGCAACTGACATGAGCAAGTATCCAGCCGGTCATACGGTCGGGGCCATCTACGAGGGTAGCAGCGGCAACCCGTACCTGGATGCCATGCCGGACATGCTCTCGCCGGAACAATTTGCCCAAGCCGTGGCAAGCTACCCCCCTATCCCCTATGATATGGCTCGGATGTCTCCAGAGGAGCGTCGGGGACTGCTGCCGTCTCTGGCATCCATCTATGTGCCGATGCCGTACCAGTACGCCATCTATGATACGCTATACCGTGCGATCGCTACGACTTACCGTACGGCCGATGTGGTGGAATCGACCAGAGCAATCAATGCCTACTACTGTGGCCGAGACACCAACTATGCCACGCAGGCAGATAGCGGGTCAATTTTGGGAGTCCCGGGGTGCGGAAAGACGGCCACTGTGCACCGGTGTCTGTCCACGATGCCACAGGTTATCGAGCACATGGAGTACCAGGGGCAGCCCTGTTACTGCAAGCAGGTACTGTGGCTGCATGTGGAGTGCCCAAGCGATTGCTCTGTCAAAACGCTTGGATTTTCGATCATGGCCGCACTTGACCGGGCAATTGGCTCGAAGTACCTGCAATCAACGCAGGGACTGCGATCAGCATCTGCATCCGCCATTGCAGTACAGACAAAAATCCTGCTTACTAACCACCATGTAGGGTTGTTGGTGATTGATGAGATTCAAAATGCAGTGCTGACCGCCCGCAAAAACCACCAGGAAAAACCTCTGCTCCGATATCTGGTTGAACTTACAAACGAGACGATGACCTCTATCTATTTTGTTGGCACACCAGTCGCAGAGGAGCTCTTTGTCTCCCAGGAGCATCTCAAGAGGAGAACCAGAGGCATCCGTCTGGCACCATTTCGACCGGACGGGGCATATCTCGATTTTTTGAACAAGATATGGCCCTATCAGTACACAGAACAGATGGCAGAGCTGACCACATCCATCGGCAATAAGCTGTACGATTGCAGTGGCGGCATACCAGCCTACATCATCAAGATATTTGGGGAATCACAGGCACAAGCCCTGATTCAAGGCCGAAGTTATATCGATGAAAAAATTATCCAGCGGGCGGTCGATCTGTTGGCCATTAAGGTACCTCGAACCTATGCGGCCGGAACTCATATCTCAGATTTTGAAATTGGGATGGTTGTACCAGAGCCGCCGCTGGATCAGGAAGAAATATCTCGGCAATACGCAAACAAAAGAGGCCGTAAGGCAGCGCAGAGAGATGATGGAGATCTGCTCGTGGCGTACAACAATGGAGTAGGCATTGAGGCTCATCTCAGTGAAAACGGATATCTGGAGGCGGATTATCGTGGGTAACCCAAAACTGCACTGGGTCCCTGTTGCGCTTGCACATTTGATGGGGTTGCGCCGATGCTGACCTATTTTCCCACGCCCTACCCCGGAGAGTGGTGGTACTCCGTCCTCTGCCGCTACCATGTGCGATCCGGGCATTCCAAGCACGCAACCACTATCAGTGAGCTATACGGTGGTCGACCTATGGTGCATGGCAGACTTATCCCTGGAGGTGACTGCGCCGCCATCTTGTCCAACTTGCCGCCTGGGGTGCTGTCGATTGATGATGTATTGGCCAATCATACTCTGCTGCCATACTATACCCGCTTTTTTGAGACAGATAAGAAGCGGCAGGTATGGGAGGCATTACAGGTTGGCCGTGGCTCAGGTATTACCAGTGTGCGGACGCAGATGCCGGATGGTACAGAGGGCCTTAAATTTTGCCCTAATTGTTATCTCTTAGATACACAGGAATATGGGGAGCCATTTTGGCGCCGAGTGCATCAGATCCCCCTCTTGGGCTACTGCCCGATGCACAAGATCCCGCTTGTTACTGTGCCTATTAAATTTGCGAGGCTATCTGAGGTTTTCCTACCGCTCATATCTGTTCACTGCCAGGATACCGTAGAAGGAAGCACTGAGTCGTGGATGGATCCGCTGGCGGACATGATTGCGGCGCTGCTATGCAGAGACTATGCCCCAACGGTTGGATACAACAATCTGCATACCGCATTGATCAACGCAGGATATGGCGAGGATCGGGTAAGCCGATATCAATCAATCGATGTGGCAAAAATCCAGCGGGCAGTGCTGGAATGTTATGGTCAGCAGATCTACGAGCAGTATTTTGGCCGCTTGTCCGCCGCCGTGATGTCGAGGCTCGTGCATTGGCAGCTATCCTCGCCAGAGCGGTATGCGCTGCTCGCTGTGATGGTTGGCCTGGATGCTGACACGCTATTTGGGCCGGCGCTCGATGTCACAGACCTACTGTTGGAGAGGCTCTTGTCCTACAAGGAGGCAGGTGTGGTATATGGTAAAAATGATCTGGCCGCAAAGATGGGCATACAGCCCGGGCAACTGGACTCTTTGGCGGCAAAATATCATATAGAACCCTTTTGGCGGCAGATCCGGCAGGAGCGCAATCGGTGTATTCGGTTGTTACTAACAAATAGCGAGTACGAGGCCATATCACAAGCGGCCCAAGAAAGCGGCGGTACACCGCTCGCTGTGTTTGCACGTACAATCATCTTGGATGTTTTGAAAAACAAGGAGAGATGACCCATGAACAGATACCGGAAAATCCTCAAGGAAGTACTGGCCCAAGAAGATCAAGATCGCGAGCGTAAGATTGAGTACCTGATGCCTACGCTGTGCGGGTTAGTTGACGATGCTCCCTATTTCTCCGCGCTAAGCAACGGTGCAGCAGCGCTGACAGCGCTGTACATCCTGTGTACCAGTCACAATATCAATACCGTTAATCACTATCAGGCAATAAAAGAACGCTTGGTGCATCTGATCGATGACCTGCAGGACGAGATGTTGGATCAATTCCCGTCTCACAGACCGATGGGAGAGGAGTAAACGTGGATAAGTATCGCAAAATTTTAAAGGAAGTCAGGGAAAAAGGCGAGAAAAAAGACCAGGAAAAACAGGCGAGGAGTATCGCAGAGACTATGTGCTTGTCGGTCGACGAGAGCCCGTACATGATTGCCATGGAGGATGGGGCGGCAGCGATTGCAGCTATGTATACCCTATGCGTAGATGATGGACTCAACACTGTAGCGGAATATCTTGAACTCAAGGATCGCCTTGATGGACTCCTGGGCGACATGCACGACAAGATGCGGGAGATATACCCGGTACCTGCGCAGAGGGATCCAGGGGACAAGTCCATGCCGTGCATTGGCGCCGATACGGCCCAGGAGGAGTGTACATGATATGGATGGATAGTTACGCCAAGATCCACGCGCTCACCCTCAGCTGGGTTGCCTGCGATGACGACCTGACCGATTGGACGGATGAGACCCTGTGGCCTCTGATATCCCACGCTGATATCGAGTCCATGATGTGGGCCATGTCTGCGTTTGTGGCGATTACCTCCAGGCCACCCCCCGCTGGTGTTGACCCTCGTGTCTACCGGCTGGCGTGCAGGATAATTAGAGACAAGATCGAGCAGGCAATTGAGGCAAAGCTCAAAGTGGCAGAGAGCTGTCCGTAAAACAAATGTTTGTCGTTACACACGGAGACACCCCATTTCGGGGGCCTCCAAGGGGATAAAATGCGTGAAAAATGGAACGAAAAATCAAAAGGGGATTATCGTTACAGATAACGCTGGTACTGTACATGGCTATGCCCGGTGCTCAACTAATGAGACCCGCCAGGACATTGATCGCCAGGTCCGGGAGCTGCGGGCTGCGGGTGCCGCCGTTATCTGGCAGGAATACGAACATGGAGATGCCGAGGCCAAAGAGCAGCAGAACATGATGTGGGACACTGTCCAGCCCGGAGATACCATCGTAGTAACAGAGCCATCCAGATTGTCCCGCTCGGTGCAGCAATTTTGTGCGATCGTGGAGACGATCAAGGCGAAGCGCATCCGACTCCAGATCCTGGGCAGTATCACCATCGATTGCCGCAAGGATGATCCGGATCCAATGACTGTGGCTTTTCTTCAGCTTATTGCCGTGTTTTCTGAGCTTGAGTTAAGTATGATTCGGGCCCGGGTACGCTCCGGTGTAGCTAACGCCAGGGCCAAAGGCAAACAGCTGGGCCGCCCTCCCATCACAGCGGAGCGCATCCCTGATAGTTTTTATCGCTACTTTGTCAAATTGCAAGCTGGCGAAATAAATGTAACAGAACTGGCCAGGTTGGCACAGGTAAGTCGTCCCACAGTTTACCGATACCTGTCAGCCATTCGAGCCAGAAATGCAGAAAGGAAATTACCATGACTGAGTGCTATCGTTATGCTATGGACACCTATGAGCAGATGACCGAGGATGAAAAAGCGAAAATCTCCCTGGATCTGCTGTATAACGCCATCTGCTATTATCATGGAGACGCTAAAGAAATCGTGCAAAAGCTGTTGCGTATGGACCAGACAACTCGTATCAAATTTGGGGCCACGTTGACTGCGACGCGGCAAAAAGTCAAACAGATGCATAAGGCCACGTTGGCTGCAATGCCTGCCTCGGGGCGATCGATCTTTGCTTCCCATGAAGTGGAGGATATTATCTTTTATCAAGTATCCAATGGCCTGGAGATTAAATAAAGATTTGAGTAAAACTTAGAAAGAAGGATTGTAATGAAAAAAGACAACATGATCAGCATGGAAGAGGCAGAAATTATGGCGGAAATCGAAAACACAAATCTGAATATGCCCAAGATTAAATGCAGCATCTGCGGCAGGGAGACACCGGCCCATGAGTATACGCATTGCCCGAGGTATGGCGTCATGCACGGCAGATGGCATTGTACATGCTGGGAAAGGCCCCCAAGCCTACGCCGGTAGACGAGCAGGCGCTGGCCGAGAAATATGGATACACCATCCATGATGTGTTTTGCGCCGATTGCTGGCTGGATCTCATCTTGGATGGGACAGGCAAAGATGGGTAATCTTCCGAGGCAAGCGACAAATGATTCCTTATATACAAACGAAAACTATCAAGATTAACTTGGCTAATGCTCCCCTGTTGCTGTCTTTGTCTACGGGCCCGATGCTGGGAGTCATATACCATCCAGCATCGGGCAGATGCCCGGGGCATATACGTGCGGGTGCGAAAGAAAGCTTGACAATGGATTTTTCTTTGTATATAAGATAAGTAGTAAGGAGGATAATCCATGGAAAACGACACTGAACTGATTACAATTACAATTGATGCTGACCTTGCAGTGAAAGTGGAAGAAATGATCCGGCCTATGGGCATCACCCAGGAGCAATTGATTGTTGGATTTTACCATTGGTGTGTGAATGAGCCGGAAGAAGCAATTGCCTATTTAAAAAAGGCAAAGGAAGAGCAGAGTAAAGCACTCCATCATGATTGATTAACCTGGGAATATAATAATTCGGGCCCGCCTTAGATGGCGGGCCCGATATTTTTTCCGTACACACAGTACTAATGTAAATTTTTCCAAAGCATAAAGCATATAATATATATAGGAGTAGCGCTCTAACCCTTATGTAACAATGCATCAGTTGCGACGACACTGTGTCGTGAGCGCTACGGTATAGGTATGGGGGAGAGCTATGCGCCAATCAAATTTGGACAACATGCATATATTAGCAATAGTCCTACGGCTATATGCCATCAAGACCTCATTGTACATCGTTCCTGTTAAAAAATTTAAAAATAATTTTTTGAGGGCACTAAGTGATATGTTTTAACCATTTCAGTGCGAAATTTCAATTAAATTGTGATAAATACTCTAATTGTTGTATACAACATTGATTTTTGTGAAATGGGATATAAATTTGCCGCATAATATATACAGACAACGCCTCGTGGCGCGTGGGAGCCAGGGACACCCGGTTGGAGTAAACCCATCATTCCTACCGGACTACCTCCACAGCGAGCAGGCTGCATATAGGATCTGCCGGCAGGCGCCGGCGGCGTGGGTCGATGCGTGTACCAGCCCACGATATCAATAACTGGACCAGGTGTGACAGAGCCGCTGCAATAAGTCTGTTCGGGGGAATGCGTGGGCATGGTAATCTAAAACCTCCGTCAACCGGGTGTGCCTGACCGGGTTCATATAAATTAGGCAGGAGGGCTTCTCGCCGGCGAAAGCCGGGGGAATCCACTCATACAAACCTCATGGAGCGAGAAGACTGAGGCGAGTGGATTGGCAGATTACCGCTGATCAGATCAAATGTAGGTCTGATATACCCCCTGTGCCGCGTGAGAGAGTAGGACTCTATTTTTCTCGCGCGCCGCACAGGGGGTGGACTGCGCGTGCCGGTCGGTGAAGTCCTTTAACTGTCCCGCTCGTGCAGAACGGAAAGTAACAAGTCTTGTATACAAAGAAAAGCGTTGGAGGTTGGCTGTTGTCACCAACACGCAGGGTGACGGCCAAGACAACTGCACGATGCAGAACGGCAGGAGACACGTCCCAAACGGCCCTGGAGGCCGCCGGCAGCCCCTGCAGTACCGGTCGAGCCCCGGCAGAGACCCGGCAGCGTCGGTTGAGGCGTAGCGGTACCGGTCAGCACCCGGTTGGAACGCAGCGAACCTGACAACGCCTCGATCGGAACGCAGCAAGCCTTGCTCAACAGCGCTAACATGTTCACGGAGCGTTGCAAAAGAACGATACAGCACATGCCTGCCTGCTCGACATACTTAATAGGAGACTGGGAAGAAAAACTTTAGTTAGGTAAAGCGTCTTTCGTTGAATGAAGAGGGGAGGAGACTTCTTCTTGTTCTCGGAGGTGGAAGAAGGAGAATCCTCCTATTCCTGGAAGATGGAGAAGAGACTCTTTCTTGTTCGTGGGGGAGGAGAATCTTGGTTGTGGACCTTAGTTGGAAGAAGAGAGTCTCTTTTGTCTATGTGGGACAGAAGAGACTCTTTTGTGTTCGGAGGACGGGCATACAATTAAATTGGAGTGTACGAAAAAATCGTACAATTGGAAATCACCCTTGGTGGTAAAATGTACCGTATGGAGCCAGCCGGAGAATCCCTCCAGGAATGTCTCTACTAATTCGATATTTTAGACTCTGGTCATATGCCAGGGGCCTTATATTTTCACCAAATTATCTTGATTGAAATTGTATATATCAAACAAAAGTAGACCAAAATAACACAAAAAACTACAAAACAAGCGATATCAGAGGGCTGCATGACGAGTTATCTGCACGGCTCCGCCAAAAAGTTTGCATATCATAATATGTAGACAAAAAACGCTACCAAACACCCACAACCATATGGTGGATGGTGGCTCAACAAAAGAAGGGAGCCCCGTATGAGCAGTATCGTTAACTATAATATTAACGCTAATGCCGTCAAGCTGTACCGGCAGGTAAATCGTGATTGCCGCACGCTACAGGCTGGTCTGACAGTTGAGCAACAGATTGATCAAGCAACACAGATCATGCGTATGGCGCAGATCAATGAACCCGGCAAAGAGCCCAAGGTACTGATCGTAACAGAAAAAGATGATGGGTCAAAAGTATACAACGTTCCAAAAGGATGCGAATTTGAGCGGTTTGGCGTGCGTCCGTACGGGTGGCCCGTCAATCCGTATGATGTGACGGTGTACCCCATGGATAATCAGGGACTGGCTAAGTTATTTGTAGACGCCATCGCAAGGGGCCGCATCGCCTACCATAGCGGCCTCAAAGCGATCATGTCCTTCGATGGGAAAAAATGGGTCAAAGATGACAGCAACGGCAGCCAGATGTACTTGGCACAGGATGATTTTATTAGTATGCTGAGGCATGCAGCAGATTGCATTGATAATAAGGATTTCAAAAAAACCTTTGAACAGGCACGTATTTCCGCCGCAATTAGGGAGTCAGGGAAGAGAGCCATGGCAGCATACGCCAAGGCCATGCTGGCCGTATCCGCAGAGCGGTGGGACGCGGATCCATATGCCCTAAATATGCAAAATGGTGTCTACCATCTTGATACGATGTGGTTTGAGTCTGGGCATCGGTCTGAGGACATGATGACCCAGATTGCTAATGTGGCATACGATCCAGATGCCACCAGCCCACTTTTTGAGGAGTTTTTGTTGTCGATTTTTGATGGCGACAAAGAAAAAGCAGATTTTTTGGTACGCTGGTTTGGGTACAGCTTGCTGGGCGCAAATCCACAGGAAAAATTTTTGATTGCTTTTGGGCGGACAAGCCGCAACGGCAAGGGCACTTTCCAGGCCGCCATCAGCGCCATGATGGGCGATTATGTAGGCAATGCGTCGGAAAAAATGATTATTAAAGGGAGCAAAGTGTCTGATGGCACCCAGCAGGAGTATCTTGCAGCACTTACCGGCAAGCGATTTACATCGATTAGCGAGTTGCCTCGTAACTCTCAGCTCGATGGTAATCTGCTGCGACAGGTAACTGGTGACGATCCGCTTAATGTTTGTCGCAAATATAAGGAATCGACCGAAATCAAGGTATATCCCCATATCACATGCTGGACCAATTACCTGCCCCGTACCAACGATCCCAAACTCTTTGAGAGCAATCGCATCATGGTTCTGACCTTTGACCACCATTATGTCGACCAAATGGAGTCCAAGAGGACCGGTAAGCCTGCCGATTTGGACCCCACCCTTAAAAATCGGATCCGGGATCCGAAAGAATTGCCCGGGATCTTTAACATCCTTTTGCGTGGCTGGCAGGACTATGTCGATCGTGGCCATCTGGATCCTCCGGCATGTGTAATCCAGGCTACTTACGACTATATGTCTGTGGACGATCCCATTACGCAGTACATGCATGACTGTTACGTTGAGACGGGTAATCCCAGCGATATCATCCTCGCTGGTCAGCATTTTGAGATTTTCAAACGTTGGGCTCGGGACAACAACTATGGCGACAGCAGCAAGAGCACCTACAAAAAAGACATGGCAGGCCGCACGAAGAACACTTGCAAGGGACGGGATGCCTTGGTCGGCTACCGTATCCGTACTCCGGACGATGGCGAGTGGGTCGATCCCAACCATACAGCTAAGACAGCTAAGGTTGATGACAAGCCTGCGCAGGCGACTATCGCCACCGACGCCGCCACCGGCACCGCCATCGGCACTAACACTGGCGCCGACATCGCCACCGACAGCACAGAGGGGGTGCAGATGGGGCTGGCATGTTAATATCCACATTCATAGGGCGGATCTGTGTGATCTGCCCTATTTTTTAAACATATGGTTGCAGTTTTGGGCCAAAAAATGCAACAGCGGACATAAATTTTTGCAACACAAGACGTGCACATTTTATGGCTGCCTGATTTGTGTGATTTACAAGCTGCGCGTGTTGCAGATTTTCACAAATGGTTGCAAACCGGTTGCAAAAAACTGCAACACCTGCAAATAACTTATTTTGTTAGATTTAATAGGATTTTATTTATATCTGTATAATATTATAACTTTTTGAAGATGAAAATATATATGTTGCAAAAATTGCAGTTTTAATATGTATTTTCTACTGGATCTATTATTTAATAAACAGCCTGGGAAAATATTTTTGGCTAAAAAAACTGCAATTTCTGCAACACCATGATTGTTGATCCTCTCATATGTTTTAGTTATTGGCTCCTTATATACCTTATATACGAAGAAAAACTGGTGGAGAATTTCCCCTGCCAGGCCGCTACACCTTTTACCAGGTCATCTGCTCGATGCTGGATGTTAGATACAACAATTATCCACTATCGGGCCAGAAGTCTAAACTATGGAAAAATCTGCTTGGGAAGCGATGTACCATCCTAATTTTCTTCGTATATAAGTCCAAAATATTGCCATGATAGATGAATTGATATATTACAGGCAGAGTATTGCTCCTGTATATATTATATGCGCCGACGAGACGGTGGTACAGGTGCTGAAGGAGGATGGGGCGGTATTCACGCCGCAAGCGGCGCGCATACCGTCCCACCTCTCCCGGAAAAGCTGTCATTAAGGGGAATAAGCCCCTATTCTGCACATTGCAACTACGATATTCTTGAGTTCGTCGAAAATCGCTTACACAAAATTTTCTGACGTGCCAGCTATTTTTGGTGTCGGTAAGCCTCCCTCTATTTAGTGTCTTATCATATACGCCTTTTCTACATTTTATCTAATGATTTATCGCTTGGATTTAATCAAGGAATTCTGATTTTCTGCCATAACTCGTGATGTAAACACCTTTTTGTGCACGAGTCATAGCAACATACAGTAAACACTTCTCTGACGTAATTGACTCCAATTCGGAAATTGCATCTGTTTTGTTGATTGCGGATGGCAAAGGCAGAATGCGGTTGTTCACGGCGACAATAAATACATACTTGAACTCCAGACCCTTTACACGATGCATTGTAGCAACACGAAGACCATCAATATTTCTATCATCGGCCTTATTTCGCTTGATTGCATAAGAACGAATCCCTACTTTAGTAAATAGCGCAATGTAATCTTCAACAAGTTTTTTTGTTCTTGCAACAACACAAATATCTGTCAGCTCTACTCCGTTCGCCTTTAGACTTTTTATCTCCTGTGCGATAAATTCGAACTCATCATTTGCGTTGTTAAAATTTGTAATGACCGGTTTCTCACCATGGGTTAGTGATTGACATTTATCACCCAAATCTACTTCGTCATCCAGATCATCAAAGGAAATCCCGTTCAGTAGAGCAAACGTATGTTTTCGTATTTCCTCTGTTGTACGATAATTGATCTTTAGAATACTACTACGCCCACGCACATTGATACCGCATTTAGAAAGAGTTGGGTGATTCCTGTAAATTCTTTGATGAGAATCTCCTACAACGAAAATATCGTTGGGGTGTTCTTCTCCGGCCATTGCACGGATAAGCCGGTAGGCATTATCGCTAAAATCTTGACCTTCATCAATGATTATGTTCGCATACCTGGTACTCTTGCCGGTAGTGAGGAGCAGCCTTGTACTCTCATACATGGCGGTGTTAATATCTCGGACTCGATTCTCTTTCATAAGATTTTGGTAACATTCAAACACTTTCCATACTTGTATTCTCTTTTTTCGATCAAGCCGAGTTCCTCGACCATTTCTGGTCGCTTTTACATACTTTTCAAGTGTTAATGTTTCTTGTGCAATCACTACTCTGTTCCATTCTTCTTCGTAAAATGAAACATCGTAGGGTAAGTCCGTATTGGCAAGGAGAACAGCCTTTTCCCACAGTGGGTCAATAACATCAGTATAGCCTATCTGTGCCGAGAATCCGGATTCCCTTAAAAACTGATTCCAATTCATTTTCATTTAAATTTAGCTTAATGCTTAATGCCT